>NZ_JBCNFP010000140.1:0-98606 GCF_050481165.1 Paenibacillus cisolokensis | reverse complement strand
CTTTTTTAGCAGTTCACGCAGAATCTCGATTTCGAGTTCTTTTTCGCCAAGCACCTTCATTGCTTTTTCGTACTTTTCTTCCACTTCCTGCAGCCTCTTCAGCTCTTGCAGTTGATGGTCAGCTGGAGGGAGCTTGTGAATATCCACTTGATCCCGATATGTCCGGATCCAAGTACGAACTGTCTCCGGATGCAGGTTATACTTTCGGGCAAGGACCCCCACCTTGATACCGGATAATGCTTCTCGAACTACATCCAGTCGTACTTCTTCGTATAGCTTGTTCGATCGTCTCATATTGTCCATCCCCTTATACAAATACAGTAATATATTGTGGGGCAAGACTCCAGTTCAATTAGGGGGCCGTAGAGCTTTTGCAGGATTTTGTTTGAACCCTCTGGTTCAACTTCGAGGAAGCTTCGACAGTCATTTTCAAATGAAAATGATGGAGGGACTTGAGCGATGAAAAAATGGCTTTGCCTATTGCTGGTCATCCCGATGCTCGCACTGGCGGCATGTACGGAAGAAAGCGGCAATCCGGAATCGGAAGTCGGGCAGCAGCAACAGCAGCAGCAGGAAACCGCAGAGTCGCCGGACAACGAGCTGTACATTTTTACGGCCTGGCCCGCCTTTTATGTCGATGAAGCGATTTTCGAGAAGCAGGTCGGTCAATTCATTAAGAAGAAATTTCCGGATATTACGCTGAAGCACGTCGCCTGGAACGACGGCTCCCGCTACGAAGACTTGATCGCGAAAGGCACGATCCCCGACATTATCTTCGACGACGTCGGCCGCAATACGTACCGGCAGGTGCGGAGATTCAAGCTGGAATACGATATGACCAAGCTCATCAAGAAGTACAATTTCGACACGAGCAAATTGAACCCGGCCGATATGCAGTACTCCATCAACACTTCCGACGGCAAGCTGTACTCGCTTCCTTTCAATACGAACGATTACGTGCTCGTGTACAACAAAGATCTGTTCGACAAGTTCGGCGTGGACTATCCGAAGGACGGCATGACATGGGACGAGGCGTACGAATTGGCCAAGCGGCTGACCCGGCAGGAAGGGGACATGACTTACAAAGGGTTTCAGATGAATCCGGCGCATTATATGCGGTTCAACCAGCTGGCCGAGCCGGCGCTCGATCCGAACGAGGACAAAGCTTCGATGGTATCGGACAACTGGCTCAAAATCGTCGACAACATCCGGAGATTTTATGAGATACCCGGCAACCAGCTGGTCAAAACGCACCAGTTCGCCCAAGGCAATGTCGCGATGATCATCGACAGCTTGGAAAACGCGATGGAGGTTATCGCCCAGAATCCGGACATCAATTTCGACGTCTCAGCGGTTCCCGTATTCCCGGAGGCGCCGAAATCGAAATTCCAGCCGAGCACGAACGGCATGTTCATTACGAACCAGTCCGACAACAAGGATTTGGCTTTCCAGGTTATCGCGTATCTGCTGTCGCCGGAAGTGCAGACCGAGTTGTCCAGGCAGGGCGTCGTGCCGGTGCTGAATGATCCGGAAGTGAGAGCGGCGTACGGACAAGGCATTCCGGAATGGCAAGGGAAGCATGTCCAGTCGATCTTCTATCTGGATGGCGCCAAGCCGCCCGCTCGCAAGCCGAACTTGACCTATGTATACGCCAATACGGATCTCGTATGGAACTCGATTTCGCAGGAGTCGAAGGACAGCCAGACGGCCCTTCGCATCGCCAACGAAGCGATGGACAAAGCGATCCAGGAGACGAAAGCGATCGAATCGGAGGGAGGCATCAGTCCGCACCAGTAAGCGATTACACCTATAAGGACGATTCGGACAGCCTATAAAAAAACCGAACGTGCTTTATACAATGATGGTACACGGACCACAAAGGAGTGATGCGGGCGATCCTTATGAGAAAACCGGTTCCGCCGCGGATGCGGAAGCCGAAAGTTGTAAGCGCTTATCTCAAAACCGACACAGTATTCAAGGAGAGTGTGCGGATGAGGCAAAGGAGTTACAGGGGAAGTGCAAGAATGAGACGGCGGTGCGCGTGGCTTTCCGCCCTGCTGCTGGCTTTCACGGCGGCTTATCCCGTTTCGGCCGGCAGCGCGAGCGCTCAAGGAATCGCAGGGGCGGAAGGGAAAGCGGAAACGGCTGCGGACCGAGCGGCCGATCAGCCGAACGAGGAAGCGGACGGTCAATCGAACGGGGAGCAGCCGAACGACGACGCGGACGATCAGGAGAGCGGCGACCAGCAGAACGGCGACGCCGACAACGAAGGAGGCGCCAACGATCAGGCGAACGGCGAGAACGGTCAGGCGAACGAAGACCGGCCAGAAAGTGAAGAGGGCGGCAAATCGGCCGACGACTTCCAGGATCTGCGCCAGCTTCCAGACGACGTCAAGGCCAAATTGAGCGAGCTGATCGCGGCCGGCGTCTTCCAGGGCGTGTCCGTCGACAAGTTCGGACCGGAACGCCATGTGGACCGCGCGCAGCTGGCGAAAGTCGCCGCGCTCGTCTTCGGGCTGTCGGTCGACAAATCGCTGACGAAATCCAGCTTTGCCGATGTGCCGCAGGGTTACGCGCTGCCGTACGTCGAAGCGATCAAGGCGGCGGGCCTTACCAAAGGGTACGGCGGCGACGCGAACCGGTACAACCCGTCGGGCCTCGTGACCCGTCAGGAGCTGGCGGTCTTCCTCGTCCGCGGCCTCGGCCTGGAAGAGGATGCGGGGAAGGCGGAGCCGCCCGAAGACGCGACGGTGTCCGCCTGGGCCGGGGGTTATGTCGCCGTCGCGCTGGAGAAAGGGCTGCTGTCGCTCAAGAACGACGGCTCGTTCCGGGGGAATGAGCCGGCGACGCGGTACGAGCTGGCGCTCGCCGCATACGATGCGCGCGCCATTCATCAAGGCGGCTCCGCCTCCGGCAAAGCGTCGATCGTCGAAGCGAAGGTGATCGGCGCCAAAAAAATCGGCGTCGTCCTGAACCGGGAAGTCGACACCGATAAAGCGAAGCTGACCGTCGAGCTGGACGGCAAAGAAGTGTCGGGCAAGGCGAAGTGGGCCGACGACAAAAAGTCGGCGACGATCGAGCTGGACGGCAAGCTGGTCAAAGGCACCTACAAGGTGCTGTTGTCAGGACTCGAGGAAGGGGAGACCGGCCAGGCGGAAGCGGAATTCGTGGCCGAAGACGAGCGGCTGGCGACGCTGAAATTTACGACGCCTTCGGATATCGTGTCCCGCGGGAACGTAACGGTCACATTCGAAGCGTCCAACCAGTACGGCGAGACGTCCGGCTGGACGTCGGGCAGCTTCCGGATTGTCACGAGCGGAGCGGACGTCAGTGCGGTTCCGCTGCCGGGCAAGCAGGCGTTTCGGCTCGACACGAGCCGGCTGGCCGCGGGCTCGACATTCTCGGTCGCGTTGTACCAGCAGCCGATGACGGCATCGACCGCACCGCTCGGCAAAGTGTTTACGGTCGGCGACGCGGCGTTCGTGTTCAGGGTGGAAGCGGGCGAGCTGAATTTTTTCGGCGACGAAACCGCGCTGAATCCCGGCTCCCGCGCTTACCTGACGTTCTCGGCCTACGATCAGTACGGCTTTCGCGTGACCGATCCGAAGCAGCTTGACGGACAATGGGGCCTCACCACGATCTTTTCGGATCCGTCCGTCCTTGCCGAGAAGCCGTCGATGGCCAAATTTTTCGATTACGACAACGACGGGTATCCGGACTTGTCGATCGAAATCTCGCCCAATGTGCGGGCCACCCGCGAGGTCAATCTGATGCTGATGCCCCGGCTGTACGGCCAGCCCGCGAACGTCGCGCTGCCGATCGGCGTACCGAAGCTGCCGGCGTCGGTCGAATTCGATTTCGACGAGACGCTGACGGTCGGGGACGAGGACGAATTTATCCCGATTATCGTCAAGGATGCGGGCGGCAACGAATTGTCGCCGGACGACATCATTAAGGCCGAGACGGCCGGACTTCTGCAGGTGCTCGCTTCGAGCCATCTCACGGTGGCTTCGAATCCGCCGACGCGGACCGATTTCGGCGCGGCTTCGCCGATAACCCGCCAGACGGCGATTCAGGCGACCGGCTCCGATCGGGGCAAAATCCGGATCGCCAGCGTGAACGAGGCCGGCCAGGCGGCGGTTACCGTCCTGCTGCCGCAGAGCGGCCACAACGCCGCGCTGCAGCTTGTGATCGAAGACGCGAAAATGAAGTTTCCGGTTTCGGTCGAGCTTGACGGCGACGCCGATTCCCTGCTCTTCCCGGGCACGGAGCGGCAGGTGAAGTTCAAAATTCTCGATCAGTACGGCAGCCAGTTCAACGCATCGACGCCAGGTTACAAAGTGATGTACGAGCTGAAGAGAGTCGGCGGCGATCCGGGGGCGATGACGACGAAAGGAGCCGCTGCCTTAAGCGACGCCAATCCGATCGTCCTGCAGGAAATCGCGAACGCCTCCGGCAAGGGCGTCACCTTCGTCGCCGATACGCAGAAGAAGGGATCGTACCGGCTGAACGTCTCGCTTGTGCAGGTCGATGCCAATGGCGCGGTCGCGGGGATATTGGCGACGGCTACAGCGATGGCCGAAGTGTTCTCCGGCCAGCAGTCGCTCACGTACGAGATGGACGTCGACGACACGCTGTTCGCTGCCGGACGGTTCTACTTCGAGCAAGGTAAGACCGGCAGCGCATCCAACGCCGATTATTTGTTCGCGAACAAAGACGTCTTCGCCCGGGAGATCGAGATCAGCGCCAAGGACGGCCAGGGCCGCAAGGTTGTTCTTCCGTCCGGCATCGTCCGGATGATCGCCGTGTCGCATCCGGACCTGATCGGAACCGACGGCACGGAACGCATCGTCGGCCTGAGTCCCGGCAAGACGACCGTCACCGTCATCTTCGACGGGCCCGAAGGCGCACGGATGCTGAGCCAGGAAGTGGAGGTCAAATACGAGCGTCCGGTTGCCCAGCAGGTCAAAGTCGACAAGTCCGCCAACGTCGTGGAAGCCGCCAAACTGAACGGCATGATGCCGTGGGACGGCAAGCTGATGGGCAAAATCTCGATGAAGGACCAGTTCGGCAACAGCTTCGAAAACGACAAGCTTCTTCAGTACAACGAGCTGTTCGGCGTGGCGTTCATGATCGGCGAAATCCGCCACAAACCGAATGTGCCGGTCGAGAAGCGGGACCTGCTGTATATTGACGCTAACCGGATCGTCTACCAGCCCGCAAGCGGCGACGCAAGCAGCTTCAGCATAACCGACTTTGTGCTGACCGCGATAATGCCCGACGGCAAAACGTATTCGACATTTGTTTCCGTTGAATAGCGAATAATCCGTATTCGCCCGCCCTTGCCCGCAGTAGGCAAGGGCGTTTGCATCCTGTACGTCGACAGGAAAAAGCAGGATTCACCCATAGTTCGAGCAGAAATCACCAATGATTGAGCAATCCGGTAAGCTATACTGGTATTGTCACAATCGTATACTTGTTTGTCGAACGTTATAGGGGGAATTAATCATGTGTGCCAGCCGCACGGTCGATAGCCTAGGATCAGCCAGAAAATCGCTTCGCACGATGCCCGGCGCATTGCTTCTCGGTTCGACCGGCGCACGGTTGTGGGCGGATTACGTGGAGCCGAGACCCGGGTTCGCGGGAAGGTTCGACTTCATTCACAAGGTCAACATTCCGCTGCTGTACGCCGTATCGGCATCCGGAACTGAACGCCTCGAACCTTGCCGATCCGAGTGGTATCCGAGCCATCTTCGGATGGAATACGAGGGGACGCGGTTTGCGTTCCGCGAACAGAAATTCATCACCTGGGACGATTGCGCCGTCTCGTTCCAGACCTGGACCAACCGGAGCGCAGAAGAGCTGACGCTCCGGCTTGCGACGTATCCCGGCGTCTTCGCGCCCGCGGAAGGCGGCTGCCTTGACGGCACGTTCGCGGTTCCGCACCTCAGCTTCGACATCGACACCGCGATCGCCGCAAGCGACCAGCGGCTGTTCGTGGAGCTGCGGCTTGGACCGGGGGAGACGGCGTCGTTCATCATCGCGGCCGCGCTCGGCATCCGCGGCCAGGATGAGCCGAATGAGCTGCGGCGGAGGGCCGCGGCGTGGACGGAGGGCAAGGAACCGCACGGTCGGAAGGTGGCCGCCCATATCGCGGCCTACGAACAATGGTTCGACCGGACGCCCGCGTTCCGCAGCAGCGATGCGCTGCTCGACAAAACGTGGGACTACCGCTGGTTTTTGCTGCGCCACAATCTGGCCGATCCCCGGTACGGCAACTTGCAGCATCCGCTGTTCTACGAAGGGCGGTCGCACAAGAAGAGCAAAGCTCCGTTCGGCAAGGGGGGCTGGGAGTTTTGCAAGCTGATCAACCTGTCCGTCCCGCTGCATCTGGTGGACGCCAGATGGTATCACGATCCCGCGTTCTGCGAAGGCTCGCTGCGCAACATGCAGGAGCATCCGAACGAGGACGGCATGTTCTGCTGCCTGACGGTGGACACCGTCATGCACTCGTTCGCCAACTTCTCGTGCTGGGCCGCCTACCAGCTCTATCTCGTGCATCGGAACCAGGAGGCGATGCTCGCGCTATTGCCGTCGCTCAAGGCGCAAATCGGCGCCTGGAAGCGGACGTACGGGAACGACCGGGACGAATTGATGATCGAGTACCGCCATACCCGGACCGGCAAGGAATATCAGCCGAGCTACTGGTATTTTCACGGATACCCGAAAAATCCGAAGGATCCGGCGACGTATACGCATTTGAAACGGGTGGACCGCACCGTCTACCACTACCTGAACGCACTCGGAGTGGCGAGGCTGTGCGAGGCGCTCGGCGATGACGAAGCGGACGGCTACCGCGCACTGGCGGAGCGCATCCGGGACGATGTGCTGGCCAAAATGTGGGACGAAGAAAGCGCCTTCTTTTACGATCTGCACCATGAAACCGACGAAAAAGCGCTGGTGAAGAATATCGTCGGCTTCTACCCGGCATGGGCGCAAATCGTCGACAGCCGCCACGACGCGCTGATAGGGCATCTGTTCGAGCCGACCGAGTTCGATACCGGCTGCCCGTTCCCGTCCGTCTCCGCCGACTGTCCCGCCTACAGCAAGGACGGCGGCTGGATGGGGCATTTCATCAAAGGGCGCAACGGCTGCGTGTGGGACGGTCCGACATGGCCGTACACCAACGCGATCGCGCTCGACGCCCTGGCCAAGGAAAGCAAGCGCGCAGGACACCGGTACGACCGCCGGTTCGCGCACTATTTGCGAGAATATTCGTTTCTTCACTTCTTCAACCGGGATCTGCGGCAGCCGGGATTGGTCGAACATTACAACAGTGCGACCGGCGAACCGCTCAGCGACGAGCAGGAATACAACCATTCGTTCTATATCGATCTGCTGATCGCCCACGTCGCCGGACTGAACGTGGAGCCGGACCGCATCGTGCTTGATCCCCTCGATGTCGGACTCGATTATTTTTGCCTCGAGCGGGTTAGAGCGGTCGGCATGGAGCTTCGCATCACGTTCCGCCGACCGGGCTGCGTGGCCGACGTTCCGGATGCGGCGGATATCGAGGAAGGATACCGTTTGTTCGCAGACGGCCGGCTGGTGTTCTCGAGCGACCGGTTGTGCAGATTTGAATGGCCGCTGCAGGAGATGCGATCGCGAGCATAAGGGGTGGGTACGTTTGAACGAAAGAGTGACGGTGTTGAAAGGCGAGCGTTTCTTCGATAGCATCGATATTTACGTCAACCGGGAGCAGGAGTCGTTTTCCCTTTGTCTCCACACCCATGACTTTGTCGAAATCAGTATGGTCGGGGAAGGATGCGGTTTTCACTACATCGAAGACCAGGTGGTGCCGGTCAAGCAGGGCGATCTGTTCCTGATTCCGATCGGTACGTCCCACGTCTTCCGGCCGTCCTCCCCGGAGCGCGACAAAGTGCTCGTCATTTACAACTGCATATTTCGGGAAACGGCGCTAATTCCGTGGAAACATTATTTTACCGGAGATTCGGAAACGATGCGCCTGATCCATTATCCGCAGGAGCAGAAAGGAAGATGGCTGCAGTTTCACGACAAGCACAACACGCTCCTGAACATGTTCCACAACATGCACAGCGAGTATCTGAAACGGAACGTGGGATACGAAATTATACTGACCACCTCTCTCATTCAAATGCTGCTTATCCTCCAGCGCTCGGAGAAGGAGAAGGAATATACCCCCGCTCCGAGCAACAAGCTTGACGACGTCCTTCATTACATCAAGAATCATTACTCCCAAAATATAACTGCTCAGAGCGTTGCCGACCATTTTTACATGAGCGTCAGCCATTTTCAGCGCCTGTTCAAGAAGGCGACCGGCTTGACGTTCATCCAGTATTTGCAAAACATTCGCATCCAAAAATGCTGCGAGCTGCTGGAATCGACCGATATCTCCATTCACGAGATCGCCAATCTGGTCGGCTACTTGGACATGAAGTTTTTTCACGCGCTGTTTCGCAAAAAAACAGGGGTCACGCCGAGGCAGTACCGGCAAAACTATCAGGAGCTGTAGTCCGGCAGTCGCCCGTTCCCGTCTTGGCGCGTTTCGCCTATACATAGGGCAAAAACCGCCTACAATCCGAGCAGGGGCGCCAATATATAATGAAATCGATCTATCGGATTGAAAACGTTTTCAGCAAAATAATGACGAGGTTACGCCGCAAGGCGGGCCGGTATGCAGGAGGTGCCGATAGTGGGCAGCATAGTGTTGAAACACGTTGACAAGCGTTACGGCAAAGACAAGCTATACGCCGTAAAAGATTTCACTCTGGAAATTTCGGACGGCGAATTTCTTGTCATGGTCGGACCTTCCGGATGCGGGAAATCGACAACGCTGCGCATGATCGCGGGTCTGGAGCATATATCGGACGGCGAAATTTACATCGGGGAGCGGCTCGTGAACCATCTGCCGTCGAAAGATCGCGATATCGCGATGGTGTTTCAAAACTACGCGCTGTATCCGAACCTGAACGTGTACGAGAATATCGCATTCGGTCTCAGGATGCGCAAAATGCCGAAGCACGAAATCGACCAGGCGGTCAAACGGGCGGCGCGCACGCTGGAAATCGAGAACTTCCTCGAGCGGAAGCCGAAGCAGCTCTCCGGCGGACAGCGGCAGCGCGTCGCGCTCGGCCGGGCGATCGTCCGCAACCCGCAAGTGTTTCTCATGGACGAGCCGCTCTCCAATCTCGACGCCAAGCTGCGGGTGCAGATGCGGACCGAAATCATCAAGCTGCACAAGCAGCTGGGCGTGACGACGGTCTACGTGACGCACGACCAGGTCGAGGCGATGACGATGGGAGACCGCATCGTCGTCATGAAGGACGGCGTCATCCAGCAGGTCGACACGCCGAGGAACGTATACGGCAACCCGAAGAACATGTTCGTGGCCGGGTTTATGGGAGCGCCGCCGATCAATTTCATCGAAGGCAAGCTGCTGGAATGTTCCGACGGGCTTCTCGAATTCCACACGCGCAAGGCCGCGCTGAAAATTCCGGAGCGGCAGTCGCGGAAGCTGCTAGAGAAGCGGAAGGCGAACCGGACCGTCACGATGGGCATTCGCTGCGAGCACGTCCATATGGACCCGGCGATGCGCGAAGCGCATCCGCACGCCCAGATTTCCGGCATTCACAAGATCAGCGAATATATGGGCGCGGACCTGTATTTGTATGCCGATATCGGCGCGTCGAACCTGTTCATCGCGCGCGCAGATCTGGAAGGGTCGGTCAAGGAGGACGAGAAGGTGGTCTTCACGCTGGATATGCGGAAAGCGCTCTTTTTCGATTCGGATTCGGGCGAAAATCTGGTGCAATAACGTTTTTGCTTGGGAGGGATGCAGATTGAAGACGCGGCTAAGCTGGCGCGCGCGAATCGTAATCGGACTTGTGCTGCTTGCGCCCGGCATGATTGTACAAGGCTGCGGCAGTCCGGCCGTCCCATCCGGGCCGGCGCCCGAATGGACGAACGCTGACGGAGCCGCCGGAGGCGCGGGAGAACGTAAGCCGTCCGGCGAGGAGCCGTATTATTTCGAACGGCTGGCCGAATGGACCGCCGGCGGGAAACGCGCGGACCACGACGCGGACGTGACGGTGTACGGAGCGGATTATACGGGCAAGTCGGACGGCGCGAACGTATCGGTCGCCTCCTACGAAGGCAAGGACCGGGTGCTGGTATGGGAAGCCGTCACCGACGAATGGGTCGAATTCGAGGTGAACGTCGAGCGCGAAGGCCTGTACGCCATCGACGTATCTTACCATCCGTTCGTCGGCGAGAAATACCGCAAGCCGATGACACTCGGCTTGACGATCGACGGCAAGAGCCCGTATCTGGAATCCCGGTCGGTGCAACTGTATCGCAGGTGGCAGGACCGGATGCCGCCGAAGAAGGACGAGGCCGGCAACGAGATTCGTCCTCCCGCGGCGGATGTCAGCAACTGGACGACCGCATCGCTCCGGGATTCCGGCGGCGCTTACGAGCGGCCGCTGCTGTGGCATCTGACGGCCGGCAAGCACAAGCTGCGCCTCGCCGGGAGCGATCCGCTCGCGATCGACTCGATCAGGCTGCACGGACAGGCCGAGATTCCGGACTACGAGACGGTCAGAAGCGGCTATGCGGAAGACGCTCCCCTCACGGGCGATCCGATCGTGATCGAGGCCGAACGCGCCGCATGGAAGAGCGATTCATCGATCGCGCTCGCAAGCGACAACAACGTCGCCACCACGCCTTACGAGCGGGGCAAGATCATCTACAATGTCGTCAACGGAGACCGCTGGTCGACCGGCAATCAGGAGATCGCCTGGACCTTCGACGTTCCGGAGGACGGCCTGTACAAGATTGCGATGCGCGTTCAGCAGTCGTATTCGTCGAACCGTTCGACGTTCCGGGCGATTTCGATCAATGGCGAAATCCCGTTCTCCGAACTTACGGCGTACCGGTTTCCGTACGCCGCCGGCTGGCAGGGGGTTACGCTGCAGGACGTGAACGGCACACCGTTCGAGTTCTACCTGAAAAAAGGGACGAACACGCTGTCGATGAGGGTCACGGGGGCGCCTTTGAAGCCGATCGTCGCCGATCTGGAGAACATTATCGTCGATTTGAAGGATATGGCGCTGGAGATTCAGGCGCTCACCGGCGGAGCGGTCGACCCGAACCGGACGTGGAACGTGCGGCGCGACATGCCGGAGCTCGTCGAAAAGCTGCAAAGCCTGCACGATCGGCTCGCGGGCGTGCGGGAGCGCCTCACGACCGTCAACGGCCGGTCGGACGCCGTCACGCAAGGGATGGCGACGGTCGAGAAGGATATAAGCGATCTGCTCGCGAACGTCAACCAGATTCCGTACGAGGGCGCGAAGCTGACCTCGATGCAGGGCAAGCTGGCCGATTATATGCAGCAGCTCAGCGAGCAGCCACTGCAGCTCGACAGCATCTATATCGTGCCGTCGGGCGAGAGAGTGCCGAGAATGAAAGCGAATTTCTTCGAGGAGGTGCGCGGCAGCATCAGCGACTTCCTGCACACTTTCCGCTCCGAATCCGCACCGCAGGGCGACGGGGACGACGGCGAGGCGCTGAATGTCTGGGTGCAGCGGGGCCGGGATTACATCAACCTGATGCAGCAACTGGCGGACGAGATGTTTACCCCGGAGACCGGGATCAAGGTGAAGATCAATCTGCTGCCCGAATCCGACCTGCTCGTGTTGATGAACGCCGCCGGCAACGCGCCGGACGTCGCGCTCGGCCTGTCGGAAGGGCTGCCGTTCGAATATGCGGTGCGCAACGGCTTGTACGATTTGACCCAATTTTCCGATTTTGACGACATGTTCGAGCGGTTCGCACCCGGGACCTGGCTCCCGTTCTATTACGACGGCGGGTATTACGGCGTTCCGGAAACACAAACGTTCGAAATGCTCTATTACCGCAAAGACATTTTGGAACGGCTCAATCTGGAAGTGCCCGACACCTGGGAAGACGTATATAAGATGCTGCCCACGCTCCAGCAGAACAATCTGAATTTGCCGCCCGTTCCGAACACGCCCTTCTTCTACCAGAACGGCGCCGAATTTCTCACGCCGGACGGACTGAAGACGGGACTGTCGACGCCGGAAGGATTCGAGGGCTTTAAGGAATGGACGGATCTGTACAACGTTCACGGGGCGGACCGGCAGGTCGCGAGCTTCTTCCAGGCGTTCCGCAGCGGGATCGTGCCGCTCGGCGTAGCCGACATCTCGACGTATATTCAGCTGACGGTCGCCGCGCCGGAGCTGAACGGCCTCTGGGGCATCGCGCCCGTACCGGGGATGAAGCAGGAGGACGGCACCGTGGCCCGCTGGATGAGCGGCGGCATTCAGAGCGGCGTCATCTTCAAAGGAACGGTTCGTCCGGAGGACAGTTGGACGTTTCTGAAATGGTGGACGTCGGCCGAGACGCAGGAGCGGTTCGGCAACGACATCGAAATGCTGAACGGGGTGGAATTCCGCTGGAATACGTCCAATATCGAGGCGTTCGTGACGCTGCCGTGGAAGCCGGAGGATCTCGACGCCATATTGGAACAGTGGCGGTGGTTCAAGGAAATTCCGAACGTACCGGGCTCGTATTTCCTGAGCCGCGAGCTTCAGAACGCCTGGAACCGGACGGTGGTGAACGGCATCAATTTCCGCAGCTCGCTCGAGACGGCCAACAAGGACATCGAACGGGAAATGGCGCGGAAACTGCAGGAGTTCGGCATCGTCGACCGGAACGGCAAAGCCGTCCGCTCCCTGAATTTGCCGCAGATAACGGAACCGTGGAAAGGAGTGGAACCCTATGCTCAGGGCCGAAGCGCGACTGAATAACGCCGGGACGCCGGCCTTTGCCACGAACCGTAAGACGAAGTCGTTCCTGGCCACGGTTTGGTCCTATCGCGTATCGTACTTGTTCATCGCGCCGTTCATGATCTGCTTTTTCGTCTTTATCATGATTCCGGTCATCGCGGCTTTCGCGCTCAGCTTCACGTACTTCAACTCGCTGGAGCCGCCGCGGTTCGTCGGTTGGGACAATTTCCGGTACATGATCGCCCAGGATTTGCTGTTTATCAAGTATGCGCTGCCGAACACGTTCAAATTTTCCGTCATCGTCGGGCCGGGCGGCTATATCGCCGCCTTCCTGCTCGCCTGGCTCATCTCGATTTTGCCGGGCCGCTCGCGGAAGTGGTTCGCGCTCGCGATGTACTCCCCGTCCCTGATGGGGGGAATTGCCATGACGATCGTCTGGCAGCCGCTCCTGACGGGGGACCGGATCGGGTACTTGAACAGCTTCCTTCTGAAGCTCGGTCTGATCAGCGAGCCGATCCTGTTCGTGACGAGCAAGGAGCATCTGATGACGTCGATGATCGTCGTCACCCTCTGGTCCAGCATGGGCATCGGCTTTCTGGCGATGTTGGCCGGCATTCTCAACGTCAATTCCGAGTTGTACGAAGCCGGCAAGCTGGACGGCATCCGCAGCCGGCTGGAGGAGATCTGGTACATCACGATTCCGTCAATGAAGCCGCAAATGCTGTTCGGCGCCGTGATGGCCATCGTGGGGACGTTCAAGGCGGGAGGAATCGGCACCCAACTGTCCGGCATGAATCCGACGCCGGAATATTCCGGCCATCTGATCGTCAGCCATATTAACGACTACGGATTCGTCCGGATGGAGCTCGGCTACGCCACGGCGCTGTCCATCTTCCTCCTGCTGCTGATGTATGTCGCAAACAAATTTTGCTGGCGCCTGTTCGGCACGAAGGAGGGGGAATGATGAAACCGGCATTTGCGGTTCGGTCCCTTTGGCCGTGGAAACGGAAGTCGAAGCTGTTCCGCCTTAGCCCTACCGAGCGGATAGCGGCCTTTCTTCTCGTCCTGCTCAGCGTGTTCATGCTGCTGCCGCTTGTCTATATTTTCAATAACGCGCTCAAGCCGTATCAGGAGCTGTTCATCTACCCGCCGACGCTGTGGGTGCGCAATCCGTCGTTTCAAAACTTCGTCGAGTTATGGGCGATAACGAAAAACACGGCGGTGCCGATGTCGCGGTACATCTTCAACAGCGTGTTCGTCGCCGTCCTGACGGTCATCATGGTCACGGTCGTCAGCTCCATGTGCGCTTATCCGATTTCGAAGCACCGGTTCCCCGGTCACAAGATCGTCTTCGGCACCATTTTGCTCACGCTGCTGTTCGCGCCGGAGACGGTCGCCATTCCACGGTATCTGGTCATCAGCAATCTGGGCATTATGAACACTTACTTCGGCCACGTGCTGCCCATGGTCGCGGTGCCGGTCGGCGTCTTCCTAATGAAGCAGTTCATCGACCAGATTCCGAACGAGCTGATCGATTCGGCCAAGATCGACGGGGCGAGGGAGTTCTCCATCTTTCTGAAAATCATCATCCCGATCTGCATGCCGGCCGTGGCGACGATCAGCATTATCGCTTTTCAGGACGCCTGGGGGAATACGGAGACCTCGACTCTCTATATGCAGGTCGAGACGATGAAAAACTTCCCGTTCTTCATCTCGACGCTGACTTCGAACATGGCGAACAATGTGGCGAGGCAGGGAGCGGCCGCGGCGGCCGCGCTCATCATGTTTTTGCCCAATCTGATCATTTTCCTCGTCTTCCAGAGCAAGGTGATCGCAACGATGGCTCATTCGGGCATCAAGTGAGGAGAAGCAAACGGAGGTCTTACGCATGATCAAAGAACGCGGCAGGCGATCACTGCTGACGGCGCTGCTGGCCCTGCTCATCCTGCTGCCGCCGGCGCAGGCCTACGCCGAGGTCAAGTACAACACCTATACGAAGAACAGCAGCGGGAGCCTCGTGTGGCTTCAGCCGGCTTTCATACCGGTCGACGTCATCGGCGAAGATTTGTACGCTCCCGACCCGGCGAACCTTTCATCGCGAATCGTCTCGTCCATGCAGCATCCGAAGGATCTGTTCATCGACGCGAGCGACCATATCTACATCGCGGATACGGGCAACAACCGCATCATCCATCTCGACGCGGGCGGGAAGCTGGTCCGGTATTTGACCGTCCCCGACAATCCGCTGAACAAGCCCGAAGGGGTGTTCGTCACCGACGAAGGCGAAATCTTCGTCGCGGATACGGGCAACCGCCGAATCGTCAAGCTGGACAAGGATGGGAACGTCCTGGACACGTTCGAGAAACCATCCTCGCCGTACATCTCCAGTACATTCGTTTTTACGCCGGTCAAGCTGATCGTGGACAAACGGGGCTATCTGTACGTCGCCTCGCAGGGTAGCTACGAAGGGCTGCTGGTGCTGGAGCCGGACGGCAATCTGCAGGGCTACTTCGGCACGAACTCGACCGTGCTGTCGGCGATGGACGCCTTGAAAAAATGGCTCTATACCGAAGAGATGTACGCCAGGGAAGTGCAGAAGCGTCCGGAGACGATCAACAGTCTGGCGACGGACGAGGGCGGCTTCATCTATACGGTGACCGGCGGCTCGGCAACGGAAAACCAGTTGAAAAAATTGAATTCGCGCGGCGACAACATGCTGCGGAGCTCACAAGGATCGTTTGGGGAATTTCGCGATATCGACGCCGCAAGACTCCCGAAGACCGCCGTCAAGACGCCGCAGCTGATCGACGTCGCCGCCGACAGCGACGGCAACATCGTGGTCGTCGACCAGCAGTACAAATATATCAGCCATTACGATAGCAACGGCAATTTGCTCTATTTCTGGGGCGGGCCGTCTTCGACGGGCACGTCGCAGGTCGGGCTCATGAAGAGCCCGGTCGCCCTCGATTTCAACTCCCGGAACGAGCTGTACATTCTGGACGATCAGGAGAACGTCATCCAAAAATTCAGGCTGTCGGAGTTCGGCCGGAAGGTGGCCGAGGCCAACAAGCTGACGCTGCAGGGCTTCTACGAGGAGAGCGAGAAGCTGTGGCGGGAAGTGCTCCGGCTGAACGCCGAATTCGCGCCGGCGATCGAAGGTCTGGCCCAGGCCGCGTACAAGAAGGAGCAGTACGACGAAGCGCGGCAGCTGTTCGAGGCGGCCGGCAATCAGGCAGGCTACTCGGAAGCGTTCTGGGAAATCCGGCTGCAGTGGTTCCAGGCCAATTTCTCGTGGATCGCGACGCTCGTTCTCGTCGTCTTCGTCCTCGTCGTCCTGTCGGACAAATGGCCAACGGCGAAAAAGCTTCGCGCCAAGTGGCGAAATCGGAAACGGTCGCAGCACCCGGTCATTTTGCATTTCAGGCACGCGTTCTACATTTTGCGGCATCCGGTCGACGGCTTTACCGCCATCCGTTATGAAGGCAAAGGGACGTATTGGAGCGCTGCGGCCATCATTATCGGTGTATACGTGGCGCTGCTCATCCGCGAGTTCGCGACGAGCTTTTCGTTCCAGCTCAAAGGGTACGTCAACATTTATACGGTGTTCACCCAATTTTTCGTCGTATGGATTACATGGGTGATCGCCAACTATCTCGTCAGCTCGATCTACCGGGGCGAAGGCCGGTTCCGGGACGTCTTCATCGGGAGCGCCTATGCGCTGTTTCCCTGTATTCTGGTCGGGATCCCGCTGGCGCTGCTGTCGAACGTCATGACCCAGTCGGAGATGTCCATCTACAATTTCGCATCCGACGGCATGTTCGTGTGGATCGCCCTTCTCATATTCTGGAACACGCAGTGGATCCACAACTACAGCGTGGGCGAAACGCTGATCAACATCGCGCTGACGCTCGTCACGATGGTCGTCATCGGCATTCTGGTCTTCATCATCATGGGATTGACCAGCGATTTGCTGTCGTTCCTGTACGAAATCTATCGGGAGGTGACGTTGCGGTGAGGAAAATTCCGGCGCTGTCCTGGAAGCGGTATATGTCCATCATCGCGATCGCCCTGGCCGCGGCCATCCTGCTGCTGGCGGCATCCCGCGTGCGGATCGAATGGAGCGCGTTCCCGGGTGCCTCCGCCGTGCCGGGCGAGGGCGCCGAACCGTTGCAGGAGAAGTCGACCGAGCTGCCCGATCCGGGCCGGTTCGAACAGGTCGCGGAGACGGACGCGCTGCGCCTGAAGCTCGACCGCGGCACCGGCCATTTCATCGTGGAAGACAAGCGGAACGGCAACGTCTACCATTCGTTTCCGGACCCGCAGTATTGGGCGGAGGAGAAGGTGTCGGATACGTGGAAGCAGCACCTGGCCTCTCCGTTCATGCTGCAGTACGCGGATTTTTCGGAACCGATCATCAATCCGAAGGAGCTCAGCTACTCGCCGCTCACCGACCGGATCGTCGGTCTCGAGCTCATCCCGGGCGGCTACCGGCTGACCTATGTGATGCCGAGCGCCGGCTTCTCCGTTCCGATCGAGGTCACGATCAAAGACGATTACGTGGAGACGACGATCCGCCGGGAAGGGGTCGAGGAGGATCGGCTCAGCCTCATCTGGATACGGCTGTTCCCGTTCTTCGGGGGCACCTATACCGACGGCAAGGACGGCTATCTGTTTGTGCCGGACGGGCCGGGCGCGCTGATCAGCTTCAAGAACAACACGCTCAACGTGAACAAAATCTATGACGAGAGCGTGTACGGCGCGGATATGGTGTACCGGGGGCTCAGCAACAACCGCAACTCCGTCAACATGCCGGTGTTCGGCATGAAATCCGGGGACAAGGGCTTCCTCGCCGTCCTGCACGAAGGGGAGGAATATGCCCACATCATCGCCTCTCCCGCCGGCGTATTCAGCAACTACAACTGGATCGCCGCCCAGATGAAATACCGTTCCAGCTTCCTGCAGTTCGCCAGGCGCAACGACCCGGTCGAATACGGCTTCGTCGACTTCAACCGGGACGAACTGTTCGGCGGCGACCGCAAACTCCGGTATTACCTACTGGACAAAGGGGAGACGGACTATGTCGGGATGGCGCAGCGGTACCGCCAGTATTTAATGGAAGAGCAAGGAATCGCGAAGCTCGAACCCGGGGACGGCACATTGCCGCTGCATTTGACCGTCATCGGCGGCGATCAGGAGAAGGGGACATTCTCGAGCCGGTATATCAAGGGGACGACGACCGCGGAGGCGGAATCGATGGTCCGGACGCTGCACGAGAGCGGGATCGGCAAAATGTCCGTCACCTATACGGGATGGCAGGAAGGCGGCTACAGCCAGTTCGGGCGAGGGCTGCCGGTCGAGTCCAAACTCGGCGGCAACGACGGCATGAAGCGTTTTATCGAATATGCCCACAGCATCGGGGTTCCGGTCTATCTGGATACCGAATACGCGCTGAACAATACCGGAGCCGGCGGCTTCGACAAGGAATTCGCCGGCGTGACGAATCTGGCCGGGCAGACGATCGACGTCCGCATGCCGTACAATCCCGACAGCGTGCCGGCTGTAAGCGACAAATTCGTCCTTCAGGCCGTCCAGGCGGACCTGGACGAATACCGGTCGCTCGGCGCGGACGGCCTCGTCGTCAACCGGACCGGCCGCGATCTGTTCAGCGACTACAATACGAAATACGGCTCTACCCGGATCGAAGCGAGAGACGTGCAGGAGGAAATCATGAAATCGATCAAGGACGGGCTGGGCGGCGTCCAGGGCGTCGGATCGAACTTCTACGCTTTGCCATACGTCGATCATATCCACGATATGGTGTCCGACTATTCGTACGATCTGTTCTCCGACGAAGCGGTTCCGTTCGCCCAGATCGCGGTGCACGGCCTCGTCACCTACTCGTTCGATTACGCGAACAACCGGGACGAGCATACGAACGGCTTTTTGCGGGAAATCGAGTACGGCGCGGTGCCGTCGTTCATCTTCACGCAGGCGGAAACGAAAAATTTTCTGAACGCGTACGGTATCCGCTACTACAGCACCCGATTCGAGGATTGGGCAACGTACGCCGCGGACGAGTACAAACGGTTCAACGAGGCGCTCGGGGACGTGCAGTATCTGTTCATTACCGGCCACCGGACGCTTGCTCCGAACGTGAAGGAGACGACGTACGAGAACGGCAAGCGCATCGTCGTCAATTACAACACGGAGCCCTACCGGGAGGGCGGACTGGAAGTCCCGGCGCAAAGTTTTATCGTGCTTGAAGGGGGGGCGGCAGGTCGATGAACCGAAAAGCGAGACTGAAAGCTTCCATGATGGAATACGTCGAGGGGACGATCTTTATCGCCCCCTGGCTGATTGGCTTTCTGGCGTTTATGGCCTTTCCCCTCGGATTTTCGCTGTACATGAGCTTTCGCCAGGTAAACGTCGTGGCGACGGGGATGACGAGCCGGTATGCGGGGCTGAAGCACTACAAGGCGATTTTGCTGGAAGACGGCAGCCTGCTGTACAACGATTTGATCCCGTTTCTTCAGAAGACGCTGTTCATGGTTCCGGTCATCGTCATCTTCGCGCTCCTGATTGCGATTCTGCTCAACCAGAAGTTCGCCGGTCGCTCGCTGTTTCGGGCCATTTTCTTCCTCCCCGTCATTCTGTCGACCGGTCAGGTCGTCAGCGAGCTGCTGACGCAGGGCGAAGGGGAGCTCGGCTTCATGTCCCGGTACAACGTGTCGGGCTTCATCGGCGATAATCTGCCTTCGGCCTGGGCGACGCCGCTCATTTGGATTTTAAGCTCGTTCGTGCTCATTTTGTGGTATTCCGGGGTGCAGATTCTGATCTTCCTCGGCGGCAGGCAGACGATATCCAATTCGGCTTACGAGGCGGCCCGGATCGACGGCGCGGGCCCGTGGGCGACGTTCTGGAAAATTACGCTTCCGGCTATGACGCCGTTCATCTTTTTGAACATGATTTACACGATCGTCGACTTGTTCACGTTCCCGACCAACCCGATCATTATGCAGGTCCGCAACAGCGAATACGGGCAGTACAGCGCGCTGATCTGGATCTACTTCGTCATCATCAGCTTCTTCATCGCGATCATCTTCCTGCTCTTCCGCCGGACGATGAAATCGCATGAGAAGGCGGCGTGACGGAACTTATGCGATGCGAGGAGTGAGACCTATTGGACAGAATACTCGTAAAAATCGGTCTTCGGACGAAAGGGGCGGACCATTCCGCCCTTCTGCTCCGGCTCAGCAAGCTCCGCTATGCGATCGTCGGCAGGGAAGCGGACAAAGGGCTTGTCTACAAGCTGTTCCTGTACCTGATTCTGATCGATGCGGCTTACATCTACCTGAAGCCCGTCCTGCACATGGTGACGACGATGGTCAAGAACGGGGCGGATCTGCTCGACCCTTCGGTCAACTGGATTCCGCGCGTCCTCTATCTTGGCAACCTGCAGGAGGCGTGGCGATGGCTGGAATATCCGAAGGCGTTCGGGATCAGCCTGCTGCTGTCGTGCACGGTGGCGCTGTTTCAGACGTTTTCGTGCGCGGTGGCCGGCTATGCGTTCGCCCGGCTGAAGGTGCCGTTCAAGCCGGTGCTGTTCTTCTTTCTGCTCATCGCCTTTATCGTGCCGCTGCAGCTGACGATTCTGCCCAATCTGATCTTTGCCCGCGTCGTGGGCGTGCTGGACACGGTCATTCCGATCATCGTACCGGCGCTGTTCGGACTGGGGCTCAAGGGAGCGTTGTTCGTCATCATTTACCGCCAGTTCTTCTCGACGCAGCCGAAGGAGCTGGAGGAAGCGGCGCGCATCGACGGCGCGAGCGTGTACCGGGTGTTCTACCGCGTCATGATGCCGCTCGCGAAGCCGGCCATCCTGGTCGTGTTTCTGTTCTCGTTCGTCTGGACGTGGAACGACTTCTATCTGCCGAGCATGTACCTGACCAACGCGGAGACGCCGCCGCTGTCGCTCGGCATCTCGCGCATCGCGTCGATGCTCCGCGAGCAGGCCGAGATCAGCGGGCCGTCCATCTTTACCGAGCCGATCAGCATGGCGACCACCTTCCTGATGATTCTGCCGCCGATCGTCCTCTACGCCTTCGCCCAGCGCTGGTTCGTCGAAGGGGTCGAGCGGACCGGCATCGTCGAATAGCAAGAGGCAAAAGCGCTTTGGCCACCGGGCCAAGGCGCTTTTTCGCGCTTGCGGGAGCGCCAGCGCCGGTGCGCGAGGCTCTGCGGGAAGCGCCCGCGCACCCGGGAAAAAGACGAGGGTCGGCCCCAATAAAGTATCCTGCTTCCGTTACAGTCGGAGAACGTCCGATTTTGACCAAATAGCGGCGCTGAGTTCCGCAAGAAGACCGTATCGCGATCCCGCATGACCGGCATCTCGTATCCTTATCATAACGGCGCAATGAGGAAAATCGCCTATAAATTTGAAGTAAACCGCCTACATCTGTAAAGCGCTTTCGATTTAGAGTTAGAAGAAACGAAGGGGATGGAGGGAGGTTGACAACGGGCGAGCAATCGGGCAAAGCCCCGATCGTGACGGCCGAAGGCGTCACGAAAACGTTCGGGCGTGGAGGGAGCGCCATGCAGGTGCTCAAGGGGGCCAGCTTGTCGGTCCAGCCGCAGCCGCTCGTAGCGATCAAAGGCAGATCGGGCTCCGGCAAAACGACGCTGCTCAACCTGCTCGGCGCGCTGGATCGGCCGACCGAAGGAACGGTCCGGTTCCTGCAGACGGATATCGGCGGGCTGTCCGACGGCAAGCGCACCCGGCTGCGGCGCACCGGCATCGGGCTCATTTTTCAGTCGTTCGCGCTGGTGCCGACCATGTCGGCATACGAGAACGTGGAGTTTGCGCTACGCATCGCGAGGGTGCCCCTTGCCGGACGGCGCGGGATGGCCGAGCATGCGCTGGAGCTGGTCGGTTTGAAGGACCGCATGAAGCACCGTCCGCTGGAAATGTCCGGCGGCGAACAGCAGCGGGTGGCGATTGCCCGAGCGATCGCGCACAAGCCGTCGCTGATCCTTTCGGATGAGCCGACGGCCGAGCTGGACAGCCGGACGGGACTGCAGATCATGAAGGTGTTCATCGATCTGGTCAGGCGCGAGGGGATGACGATCGTCCTCACGACGCACGACGCCGCCGTCATGGAGCTTGCGGATCACGTACATGTACTGGAGGATGGTCGTATTGTCGAGGAAAGGTAGCGCAACCCGCGCCGCAATCGGCGGAGCGGTCTTCGTTCTGTGCCTGTCGGCCTGTTCGCTGCTTCCGGTGGAGGAGCCGCCTCTGCAGCCGCCGCTGGCGAAGCCGGTCAAGCAGAATATCGCGACCGCCGAAACGAAGCGGGGCGATATTGTCAAACGACTGACGGGCGTGGCGACATTCGTATCGGACAAAATGGATTATCTGTTCTTCAAGGAGTCCGGCGGCCGCTTGTCCCAGATCAACGTCCAGCTGGGCGACCGGGTGAAGGCGGGCGACCTGCTGCTTTCGACCGAGTCGGACGAGCTGGAAGCGAATGTGAGACTGCAGGAAATCGCCGTGGAGAAGATCCGCATCGATCTGGCTCGGGCAAAATCCGAAGCGGGTGCGGACGATCCGTCCGTCAAGCTGCTCGAACTGGACCTGCAAGCCGCCAACATCCGCCTGGAGCTGCTGAAGAAGCAGCTCGAGAACGCCAGACTGTCGTCCCGCGTCAGCGGCATTGTCACCTATATCGAGCCTATGGAGCTCGGACAGCAGGTTCAGGCGTATCAGAAGCTGGTCACGATATCCGATCCGAACGAAAAGAAGCTCGTATACGAAGCGTCGGACCGCAGTCAGTTGGCCGGCGTGCAGATCAATATGGACGTTGACGTCAAGATCGGCGAGAAGCAGTACCGGGGCAAAGTAGTGCAGGTTCCGTCCACGGCGCCTGCGACCGGCAACGAAGCGATCGATACCCGCAACGCCAAGTCCGTCATTATCGACGTGGCCGGGCTGCCGGCCGACATCAATATCGGCGATCAGGCTGACATTACGATCGTGACAGCAAAGCGGGAAGGCGTGCTGATCATCCCGAGAGCCGGCCTGCGCACTTATATGGACAGGGACTATGTGCAGGTGTTGGAAGGGGAAAGCCGCAAGGAGATCGATGTGGAGAAAGGCATTGTGACCGATACGGAGGTGGAAATCCGCAAAGGATTGGACGAAGGACAAAAGGTAATATTAGGGGGCTGAACCTTGGCGCTGTTGATCATGATTCTCCGCAAGATGGTCAAAAACAAATGGCTGGAGCTCAGCCTGCTGTTCGGCCTCGTTCTGACCGTCGCCCTGACCAGCAGCATGCCGATATACACGAACGCTATCCTGCATCGCATGCTGAGCCAGGAGCTCCGAAATTTGCAGACGGACAGCGGGCAGTATCCCGGCATCTATTGGCTGTCCGCAGGCACGCCGACGGATTCGGCGGGCGCGACGGACGGCGAGGCGGTCGCCGCATCGGGCAGCTCCGCATCCGGCACAGCCGGCAGCGAGGCCGCCCCGGGCGATTCGGCCTATGCGGCGACCGACCACTATCTGGAACAGAATCGGGACCGACTGTTCGGCGTGCCCGTCCAGCAATTCGTCCGCGAGCGCTCGACGGAAGTCTACAGCTTCCTGCCGTCCGACACGAAGCGGATGGACGTGGACAAAATCCGCTGGGCAAGCTTCACCGCGATCAGCGGCATGGAAGAGCATGTCCGGCTCGTGGATGGCAGGCTGCCGGGTGCCGAGCCCGAGGACGGCGTATATGAGGCGCTTGTCATGCCGAACGCGCTCTCCGAGATGGATCTGGTGCTCGGCACCGTCCTGACGATCCGGGACGACAATGCGAAAGAGGAGATCCGCGTCAAGCCGGTCGGCGTCGTCGAGCCGAAGGAAGGCTCCGACCTGTTCTGGTACAATTCCGCGGACAGCTACAAGACCACCTTTCTCATCGGGCTGGATCTGTTCGACCGCGATTTCGTATCGGACCGCAAATTGTCGGTCAAGGCGAGCTATTGGTACTTCGCTTTCGATTATACGAAGATGACGCTTGACTCCATGAAAGATTTTATTGCCGGCAACCGCGACATTACGGCGCATATGAACGAGCATTACGAGTCGCACTCCAAGAACGTTCCCGCGCTCCGGACGCTCGGCCAATATGAGCAGAAGGAAGAAAAGCTGCGGATTTTGCTGCTGTCGCTCAATGTGCCGGTCATGCTGATGCTGGGCTTTTACCTGTACATGGTGGCGAATTTGATCACGGACCGGCAGAAGACGGAAATCGCCGTCTTGCGCAGCCGGGGCGCCAGCCGTGCGCAAATTGTACTCGGGTATGCGATCGAAGGGATCGTTCTCGGCGCCGTCGCCTTTGTTGTCGGGCCGTACGTCGGCGTGTGGATCACGCAAATTTTGGGCGCTTCCAGCGGGTTTCTCGAATTCGTGCAGCGTGCCAAGCTGCATGCCGAAGTCGTTCCGGAAGCCTACCGGTACACCTTGATTGCCATCGCCGGCTCGCTCGCGATGACGCTGATCCCGGCGCTTGTCGCCACCCGCCACTCGATTGTGTCGCACAAGCAGCAGACGGCCAGAGTCAGAACGCAGACGTTTTGGCACAAATACTTTATCGATTTCATCCTGATCGCCGTTTCGTTATACGGGCTGCAAAGCTACGAAACGCGCATCAGCCGGCTGCTGTCGTTCGGCGTGTCGGCGACCGACCTGACGATCGACCCGTTGCTTTTTCTCATTCCGGCCTTTTTCGTACTCGGCTTGGGCCTCGCCATGCTGCGGCTTTATCCGCTGCTGATCCGGCTCATCTACGCCGCCGGCAAGAGGTGGTGGCCGCCGTCGCTGTTCTATACGCTGATTCAGGTCGGCCGGACGTCGGCTTCGTTCAAATTCATCATGGTGTTTCTGATTATTACGATCGCCTCCGGCATTTTCAACGCGAGCGCCAATCGGACGATCAACAAGAACGTGTCCGACCGGATCATGTACCAGAACGGTGCCGACATTACGCTCGAGGTGCGCTGGGAAAGCGACGCTCCGCCGATTCTGCTGACCGGGGTGGCGGGAGGCGATGAAGAATCGGAAGGGGCTGAAGGAGGCTCGGCCTCCGCCGCTCCCGTCAAAACGCAATACACCGAGCCGTCTTTCCTGCCGTTCACGCAGATGGAAGGGATCGAGCATGCGGCCAAAGTTTTCGTCAAAGAAGAAGCTTCCTATTACGCGCCGGCCGGCGAGCGCGAAGGCGGGGAGTCGCGGCTTCGGGAGCGGGATAAAGTGCGGCTGATGGGCATCGATACGTACGAGTTCGGCATGACCGCCTGGTTCAGGGATCGCCTGCTCGACTACCCATTCTACGAATATTTGAACCTGATCGCCTCCGAGCCTTCTTCCGTGCTCATCTCCCGGTCGATGGCGGAAGAGCACGGCGTCGGGGTCGGGGACGTCATCAAGCTTGGCTGGTACGGCGCGGAGACGGCCAATTTCATCGTATACGGCATCGTCGACTATTGGCCGTCCTGGGACGAGAAGAAGGGTGCCGTCGCTGCGTCCGAAGGAACCGAGAGCAACCGGCCCAATCTGGTCATCGGCAATTTGTCTTACATCCAGAGCAACGTCGCCCTCGAGCCTTATAAGGTGTGGCTGAAGGTGAAGCCGGACGTTTCCGGCGAAAGCGTGTACCGGGCGATCGAAGAGACCGGCTACGACATTCTTTCGCTGAATGATGCGAACCAGGAGCGGATCCGCGCGCTCAACGATCCGTTCCAACTGGCGATCAACGGCGTCATGACGCTCGATTTTCTCATCTCGATCGTCATCACGTTCCTCGGATTCCTGCTGTACTGGGTACTGTCACTCCAATCCCGCACGCTTCAATTCGGCATTTTGCGGGCAATGGGCATATCCCGCATCCAGCTTGTCGCCATGCTTGCGGTCGAGCAGTTGCTGATCTCGGGAGCGGCGATTGCGATCGGGATCTTGAACGGAAACGTCACCAGCCGTCTGTTCGTGCGGCTGTTCGAAATGTCGTTCGATCCGAACACGCTCGTGCTGCCGTTCGAAGCGGCGTTCGAGATGGTCGACCAGATCCGGTTGTTTGTGGTCGTCGCGGCGATGGTTGTCGTCGGCGTGGCGGTACTGGGCTGGATCGTCACCCGAGTTCGCATCCACCAGGCCGTCAAGCTGGGGGAGGATTGAGACATGATACGCTGCGACAATCTCGTCAAAATATACAAGCAGGCCGATTTGGAAGTCGTCGCCCTGCAAGGGCTCGATCTCCATGTGCGCGCCGGGGAGCTGATGGCGATCATCGGCAACAGCGGCAGCGGCAAATCGACGCTGCTCAACGTGCTCGGCGGCCTCGACCGGCCGACGGCGGGCCAAGTCACCGTCGACGGCATCGACCTGCTGCAGATTTCCGACGCCGATCTCGTCAAGTACAAGCGCGAGACGGTCGGCTTCGTCTGGCAGAACAACGCGCGGAACTTGATTCCGTATCTGACCGCCCAGGAGAACGTAGAGCTGCCGATTCTGCTGAAAGGTCGGCGCAAACGGGCGCGGGCGCTCGAGCTGCTGGAAGCGGTCGGGCTCCTCCACCGGCGGAAAAACCGGCTCAGCCAGCTGTCCGGCGGCGAGCAGCAGCGCGCCGCGATCGCCATCGCATTGGCCAACGAGCCGAAGGTGCTGCTCGCGGACGAACCGACCGGATCGGTCGATTCGGCGATGGCGAACCAGATTCTGGACCTGTTCCGCCATCTGTCCCACAGCCTCGGCCTGACGGTCGTCATCGTCACGCACGATCCGCTTCTGGCCCAAAAAGTGGACCGCGTCGTGGCGATCCGCGACGGCAAAACAAGCTCGGAGCTGATCCGGCGAAAGTCTTACGCGCAGGAGCTGCAGGAGCTGGCGGACGGGGCGGAACGCGGTGATCCGGATGAATCGCATATCGAGTACGCGGTGCTGGACCGGGCCGGACGGCTCCAGATTCCGTCCCACTGCCTCGAAGCGGTCGGGATGAAGAATCGGAACAAAATGCGCGTTGCGATCGAGGAGGGACGTATCGTCCTGACGCCGCCGGAGCCGCAGGACGACCGGGTGTCCTGACCCAGAGGAACCATACGATCATTCGAACGGAGGGAACGATTCAATGAAAAGATTCACAGTAACGCTTGCCGCCATCCTGCTCGCGACAGCGCTGGCCGCATGCTCGTCGCCGGCCTCGGAAGAAGGAGAAGATTCCGGGCCCAAGTCGGTCATCTACGTCGGAGGGGAAACGATCGGCGACCAGTTGACCGTCGCCCGCTTGAAGGAGCTCGGGTTCGAAGTGAGCGAGATGACGGACCGGGAGCTGTCGGACGAGAAAGCCAAAAACTATTCGCTCGTCTACATCAACTCCACGATCAGCAGCCCGGGCAATATCGGGACCAAATTGTATAACAATGCGGTGCCCGTCATCTATGCCGCGCCGAAAGTGCTGAGCTACAACGACATGGCGGGAACGGGCGAGAATACCGACTACGGCAAATTCATCGGGCGGACGGTGAACGTTACGAACGGCGAGCACCCGATCGCCGCGGGGCTCAGCGGCAATGTCGACGTGTACAAAAACGACGGCAGCATCCAGTTCATCGTACCGGGCGGCGATGCGACGATTATCGCCACGGCGGCGGACGACGAGAAGAAGGCGCTCATCACCGTGTACGAGAAGGGCGCGAAAAACATGATCGGCAACGAAGTGCCCGCTAGGCGCGTATTCTTCTATCTGGCGCCGGAGGATCTCATCTACCATACCGACGACGGCTGGAAGCTGTTCGACGCCGCCGTGAAATGGGCGGTCGGCGACCTGTAGGGCGGCAGCGGGCTATGAAGCATTAAACCTATAAAGCTGCATAGAAAGCCCCATATTTCGGTCCGTTCCCTATGATAGCTTAAAGATGCAAAACGCTTTCAAAAATACGAAAGGGAGGGCTATCACGTTTATGAAACGAATGTTCAAGACCGCGTTTCTCATCCTGGCAGCTCTGACGCTGCTCGTCGGCTGCACGGGCAACGGCGGCGATCCGCCGGATACCGGCGGCCAGACCGGCGATACCGGGGACAACGGCCAATCCGGCCAAACGAACGAAACGCCTCCGGCGAATGGCGGCGGATCAAGCGACGACAACACGCTGTTCTTCTACACCGCGCAAAACCCGGTCTACGAGGACGAGGCGAATTTCGAGCGGCTCATCGGCCAGTTCATCCGCAAGAAATTCCCGGACATCGAGCTGAAGCACGTCCACTGGAACGACGGCACAAGGTACGAGGATCTGATCGCCAAAGGAACGATCCCGGACATCGTATTCGAGCAAGTTCGCCGCAACACGGCCCGGATGATCAAAAAGTTCGAGATGGAATACGACATGTCGGATTTGATCAAGCAGTACAATTTCGACACGAGCAAGCTCGATCAGGCCAGCATGGAAGTGATCAAGGTCGCGTCCGACGGCAAATTGTATTCGCTTCCCTTCGAGCTGAGCGATTTCGTCCTGGTGTACAACAAGGATATCTTCGACAAATACGGCATCGATTACCCGAAAGACGGCATGACGTACGATCAAGCTTACGATCTGGCCGTCAAGCTGACCCGGCAGGACGGGGACATCACGTATAAAGGCTACCAGCAGCACCCGAGCCACTATATGATGTACAATCAGCTGTCGGAGCCGGCGCTCGATCCGAACGAGGACAAGGGCGCGCTCGACTCGGAGACATGGCTCAAGATCGTCAACAACATCCGGCGGTTCTACGAGATTCCCGGCAACCAGTTCACGACGACCGGCGATTTCCCGAAAGGTCAGATGGCGATGTCCGTCGACGTGCTGGAGAACGTGCTGAAGTGGTCGGTCGAATATCCCGATCTGAACTTCGACATGGCGTCGGTGCCCGTCTTTCCGGAGGCTGCCGGTGCGAAGTACCAGCCCAATCTGAACGGTCTGTTCATTACCAAGCAGTCGACCAAGAAGGAGCTTGCGTTCGAGGTCATCCAATACCTGCTGTCGGAAGAGGTGCAGATCGAGAGGGCCAAGGAAGCGATCATCGGTCCGCTCGATACCCCGGCGGTGCGCGAGGCGTTCGCGCAAAACATCCCGCAGATGAGCTCGAAGCATACGGACGCGCTGTTCGCGCTGAAGAGCGCCGTTCCGGCGCCGCGCAAACCGGGTCTGACGTTCATCAACCCGCCGATTGCGCAGGTGTTCCAGCCGAACATCTTCGAACAGTCCAAGGACAGCGCGACGGCGCTGCGGATCGTCAACGAAGCGATCAACAAGGCGCTCGCCGAAACGAAAGCGGCTATCGAAGCAGGCGGCGACGGCACCGTCTATCAATAACATCCTTGCGCAAGGCCTCTCCTTCATCGGGGAGGCCTTCCGCCGTCATTCGGGCGCGAAACGCCTATGCCGGGGGCGATCCGTGCCGCTTGGTCGGCTCGGCATTCGGGCGCCGATGGAGCAATATGCCTATAAAGCTGCCCAAAACGCCCCATTATGGCCGGTAATCCCTGTGTTAATTTAGATGATACATCGCTAACTTCGAACTCGCCCGAAACGACGTACCAGCCCAATGTGAACGGGTTGTTCATCACCAAGCAGTCCGCCAATAAAGAGCTCGCGTTCGAGGTCATCCAGTACCTGCTGTCGGAAGAGGTGCAGATCGAGAGGGCCAAGGATGGCGTATTGGGACCGCTCGATACTCCGGTGATTCGCGAAGCGTTCGCGCAAAACATTCCGCAGATGAGCTCGAAGCATACGGATGCGCTGTTCGCGCTGAAGCGAGCCCTTCCGGCGCCGCGCAAGCCGGGGCTCACGTTCATCAATCCGCCGGTCGCACAGGTGTTCCAGCCGAACATCTTCGACCAGTCCAAGGACAGCGCGACGGCGCTCCGAATCGTCAACGAAATGATTGACAAGCAGCTTGCGGAAACGAAGGCGGCTATTGAAACCGGAGGCGATGCGACCGCCTATCAATAATTACGCGCCAGGGCGCGAATCGCCTATGTCAGGGGCGGCACATGACGCCAATCGGCTCAGGCGGTGAAGCGCCCGTCCGCTTGCGCGCCGGATCCGTCGCACACCCGTCCGATCCGGCCCGACCCGGATAGCATGAATCACCTATAGAATAAGCTTTCACCGCCTATAATCGGCGAAATCGATCGCAGTATAATGAGGGCAACATCCCGGGGAAAGGAGCGTCAGCCATCGATGAAGGAGCAGCAATTGCAGGAGACGGAACGATGGGGAATGTTCGAGCTGTGCCTGGAAGGTCCGTCGGAAGGCAATCCGTACAAGGACGTCAGGCTGTCGGCCCGCTTTCGGCATCGCAACCGGGTCGTCGAACCGGAAGGGTTCTACGACGGCGGGGGCGTGTACCGCATCCGGTTCATGCCGGACGAAACCGGCATTTGGCGATACGAGACGTCGAGCAATGTCGCCGCGCTGGACGGGCATTGCGGGGAATTCCGCTGTACCCGACCCTCGCCCGGGAATCACGGCCCTGTGCGGGTCAAGGGGCGCCTGTTCGAGTATGAAGACGGCACGCCGTATATGCCGTTTGGCACGACCTGCTACCATTGGACCCATCACGGCGACGAGCGGAACGAGGAGTTGACGCTGCGCACGCTTCGGGATTCCCCGTTCAACAAAGTCCGGATGTGCATCCTGCCGACGCGCGACATGCGGCCCGCGCAGTTCGCCTTCGCCGGCACATGCCCGGAGGATGCGGACCGGACGCGCTTCAACCCGGCGTTTTTCGCCCATCTGGAGCGGAGGATCGCCGATTTGCAGCGGTTGTCCATCGAAGCCGATCTCATTCTGTTCCATCCGTACGACAAGGGGGTCTGGGGATTCGACGGCATGGACCGCGAGACCGATTGCTTTTACCTGCAATACGTTGTCGCCCGGCTGGCCGCATTCCGCAATGTCTGGTGGTCGCTATCGAACGAATACGATTTCAACAAAAATAAAACGGTGGAAGATTGGGACCGGCTCATCCAGTTCGTGCAGCGCAAAGACCCTTACCGGCATCTTCGCTCCATCCACAACGGCACGAAGATGTACGAATCGTCGTGGGTGTACGACTATTCCAAGCCGTGGATCACCCATCAAAGCATTCAGCACTGGGATCCCGAGCTGACGACGAAATGGCGAAACGCCGTTCCGAAGCCGGTCGTTATCGATGAAATATCCTACGAGGGCAACAGCTCGCGAAGATGGGGCAACATTTCCGGACAGGAGCTGGTTCATCGGTTCTGGGAGGCGATGGCGCGAGGCGGGTATGTGACGCACGGCGAATCGTTCGTCGACAAGGAGACGCGGGCATGGATTTCCTGCGGAGGCGCGCTGTACGGAGAAAGCGCCGTTCGCATCGCGTTTCTGCGCCGGATCATGGAAGAAGGGCCCGCCGACCTGACGGAAGCCGCCGAGGCCGGCGAATACTTCCTGCATTATGTGGGCCGCCGCCAGCCGACCTATTGCCAGCTGGAGCTTCCGGAGCGCCGGAGCTATGCGGTCGACGTGATCGATGCCTGGAACATGACTGTCGAACCGATGGCCGGAACGTACAGCGGCTCCAGCCGGATCGCGCTTCCGGGCCAGCCGTATATCGCCCTGCGCGTAAGACGAACGGCGGGCGGCGGTGAAAACGGAGGTGAAGCGGAATGACGAACAGCAGAGAGGTCGAGCGCTGGGGCGTATTCGAGCTGGCGCTCAGCGGCCCGGCCGGCGGCAATCCGTTCGAGGATGTGACGATCACGGCCAAATTTCGGCACGGAACGCGTCAATACGAAGCGGAAGGCTTCTATGACGGGGGCGGCCGCTACATCGTCCGGTTTATGCCCGACGCCGAAGGGGTATGGACGTATACGACGTCGAGCAACTGCCGGGAGATTGACCGGATCGTCGGCGAATTCCGCTGCCTGCCGCCATCTGCCGGCAACCGAGGCCCGGTCCGGGTCCACGACGAGACGCAATTCCGCTATGCGGACGGCAGCCGCTGCCGTCCTATCGGCACGGCCGCCTTCATGTGGCATCTTCAGGATGATGCCCGCCGGGAAGAGACGCTTCGTTCGCTGGCGTCGTCCCCATTCAACAAGCTTCGGATGTACCTGCTTCCGGCAAATTCTCCGGGCGGCGATCCGGAACTGTATCCGTTCGAGGGCTCTCCGGCAAGCGGATTCGACCTGTCGCGGCCCAATCCGACCTATTTCGCGCATGCGGAGCGTTGCGTGCGGCAATTGCTTACGCTCGGAATCGAAGCCGATCTGGTGCTGTTTCATCCGTTCGATGGGGGACGCTGGGGATTCGACCGGATGACCGGCGGACAGGAAGAACGCTATTTGCGCTACGCGATCGCCAGGTTCGCGGCATTTCGCAACGTCTGGTGGTCGCTCGCGGACGGCGGCTGGCTGATGGCCGGGAAAAAGCCGGAAGATTGGGACCGGCTGTTCCGCATCGTGCAGGAATGCGATTGCGGCTTCCATCTGTGTTCCATCCAGAGCGCGGGCGAGTTCGATTACGGCAGGCCTTGGGTAACGCATGTCAGTCTGCGGACGGAAGACGCGAAGGCGGTGTCGCGATTCGTCAGGGATTATGCGAAACCGGTCGTTCTCGACGATTTCGGATGCGAAGGGAACGACGCCGGAAGGTGGCATAGCCTGACGCCGGAAGACGCGCTGAACCGGGTATGGGAAGCGGCGTTTCGCGGCGGCTACGCGACGTACGGCGAGTCCTACCTTCGTCCGGACGGCACGTTCTGGCGGACGCACGGCGGAACGCTGCGCGGGGAGGCTGTTCCGCGCATCGAGTTTATGCGGGGCCTGCTCGACGAAGCGCCGGAATCGGTCAAATACTGCACCGCCCGCCACGACGCGTCGACGCTGGAGATCGCCGGTGAATATTACTTCCAATATTTCGGTCCGCACCGGTTCTCGTACCGCGATTTCGCCCTGCCCGAAGGGACGTACCGGGCGGATCTGATCGATACGTGGAATATGACGGTCGCCCCGCTTGGAGACCGGCTCAGTAGCGCTTTCCGGATCGACCTGCCGTCGGAGCTGTACTATGCCCTGCGGTTGGAACGGATCGCGGACGAACGAAACATCGAAACGGGAGAGTGAAGCAGCATTGAATCAGACAAGTGATGCCGCGGACAAAACGTGCAGACTCTGGTACGACAAGCCGGCCAAAACATGGAACGAAGCGCTGCCGATCGGCAACGGCCGGCTCGGGGCGATGATATTCGGCAAGGTTTATGCGGAAAGGCTGCAGCTTAACGAGGATTCCGTCTGGTACGGCAGCGTGAAAAACGGGGACAACCCCGAGGCGAAGCAGTACTTGCCGGAGATTCGCCGGCTACTCGGCGAGGGGCGGCAGCAGGAGGCGGAAGAGCTGGCCCAGATGGCGATGATGTCGGTGCCGAAATCGCTCAATCCGTACCAGCCGCTGGCCGATCTGAACTTTTACCATAACGGGGAAAAGGAAATGATCTCGGACTATTACCGGGACCTGAATATCGAGGAAGGAATCGCGCGCGTCTCTTACCGGTTGAACGGCATCCGGTACGAGCGGGAAATGTTCAGCAGCGCCGTCGACCAGGTCATCGTCATTCATATCCGCTGCGCGGCTCCGGGCAAATTGAATCTGCGCTTCCACCTGAGCCGGCGGCCGTTCGATCCCGGGACGTCGGCGCCGTCGTCCGACATGTTGCTGATGAACGGGGAGTGCGGGCGCGGCGGCATTCAGTTCTCCACGGCGCTCAAGGCGGTCGCGACCGAAGGGACAGTCCAGACGGTCGGCGATTTCCTGCTCGTTCGCCATGCGACGGAGGCGACGCTGTACCTGGCGTCGGCAACGACGTTCCGCCACGACGATCCCGAGTCGGTGGCGGTCCGGCAGGCAGAGGAGGCGTCTCACAAAACGTACGTCAAGGTGAAGCGGGACCATGTGAAAGAGCATCTCTCCCTGTTCCGGAGAGTCCGGCTCGATCTCGATCCCGCGGACCGCGGCGGCAAGCTGCGGGAGCTCCCGACCAATATGCGGCTGGAGAAGTTCCGCGACGGCGAGGAGGATCTTTCGCTGATTGCGCTTTATTACCAGTTCGGACGTTACTTGCTCATGTCCAGCTCGCGCGCCGGCAGCAACCCCGCGAATTTGCAGGGAATATGGAACGAAAGCTATACGCCGTCCTGGGAGTCGAAGTACACGCTCAACATCAATACGGAGATGAATTACTGGCCGGCCGAATCGTGCAATCTGCCGGAATGCCACGAGCCGCTGTTCGCCCTGATCGAGCGGATGCGCGTGAACGGCAGGAAGACGGCGCGTGACGTATACGGCTGCAAAGGCTTCGTGGCGCACCACAATACGGACATCTGGGGATCGACCCAGATTGAGGGCAACCATATGCCAGGCTCGATCTGGCCGCTCGGCGCTGCCTGGCTCGCGCTCCATATGTGGGAGCATTACCGTTTCGGCCTGGACGAAGCGTTCCTGCGCGACAGGGCGTTTCCGGTTATGCGGGAGGCGGCGGAGTTTTTCCTCGACTACTTGACTGAAGACGGTGAGGGGCGGCTCGTCACCGGACCTTCCACTTCGCCGGAGAACCAGTTCATCCGCCCCAACGGCGCGGTCGGCTCGCTCTGCATGGGACCGGCGATGGATACGCAGATCATCCGCACGCTGCTGGCCGCCTGCCTGAAAGCGGCCGAGGTCGTGCCGACCGAACCGGAGCTTTGCGACCGGTGGAAAGCCATTCTCGACCGGCTTCCGCTGCCGCAGATCGGCAAGCACGGACAACTGCAGGAATGGCTTGAAGACTGGGAAGAGGCGAAGGCCGGCCACCGGCACATCTCCCATCTGTTCGCCCTGTATCCCGGGGAGCTGATCCATCCCCGGTATACGCCGGAGCTGGCGGCGGCTGCGGAGCGGACGCTGGAGCGTCGACTTGCCAAAGGCGGCGGGAGCACCGGCTGGAGCCGGGCGTGGATCGTCAATTTTTACGCGCGGCTTGAACAGGCGGGGAAGGCGTACGAGCACCTGCGCATGCTCATCTCCCATTCGACGCTGCCGAATATGTTCGACAACCATCCGCCGTTTCAGATCGACGGCAATTTCGGCGGAACGGCAGGCATCGCCGAGATGCTGCTGCAGTCACACGCGGGCGAGCTGAACCTGCTGCCGGCGCTGCCGGCCGCATGGCGCAGCGGCAGCGTGTGGGGCCTGAGGGCGCGCGGCGGCTATACCGTCGATCTGGAGTGGGAGGACGGCATGCTCGCGGGCTGCCGGATTTACGCGGCGAAGAGCGGGACGTGCCGCGTCGTCTGCATGAGGCCGGGGAAGCCGCTCGACATCGAATCGGGTAGCGAGGCGGTCGAACGGAAGTCGGACGGCGTCGTGACGGAGTTCCTTGCCGAAGCGGGCAGGACGTATACCCTCGTGCCGGAACGCCTCGGACGCCGTCCCGCGGAAACTGCACTGGGCGGCTAGAATCGCCGCCATTCTCGCCCGGCCGGCCGGCGGCCGGCTCGGGCTAACAGGAGTGAAGAGAGGATGCAATGGATACAGCCCGAAGATTATTTGCCGCGGAAGTGGCGGGCGGACGACCCCGGGAACTGGGGCATCGGCCTGATCGGCTGCGGCAGCATCGCGAATACGGCGCATCTGCCGGCCTACCGCAAATACGGGATGCGCGTCGTCGCCTGCTGCGACATCAATGCCGAGGCCGCGCGCGCGACCGCTGAAGCGTTCGATATCCCGTTCTGGACGACCGATCCGAACGAGCTGCTGCAGCTTGACGAGGTTCGGGTGATCGACATGGCGATCCATCCGGAAGCGAGGCTTGAGGTGCTGCGGACGATCGGCAAGGCGCCGCGTCCGGTGCTGTGCCAGAAGCCGCTGGCGGCGAGTCTGGACCAGGCCGTCCGCCTGGCGGACGAGGCGAGCCGGCTCGGCATCGTGCTGGGCGTCAACCAGCAGGCGCGGTGGGCGCCGGCGCACAAGGCGCTCAAGCTGGCGCTCGAGCAGGATCTGATCGGAGACGTTTATTATATTCAACATCTGATGCGCGCCTACCAGGATCAGGCCGGCCGCTGGTGGACGAAGATGGCCGATTTCAACATCGTCGACCACGGCGTCCACTACGCGGACTTGTGCCGGCATTTCAGTCCCGGCGGCAGGCCCTGGTCCCGCGTGCACTGCACAACCGCCATGGTGCCGAATCAGAACGCGGTCGATCCGATGGTGTATTCGGCCAATATCGAGTTCGGCCCGACCGGCGGCCGCGAGCCGCTGATGGCGTCGCTGCAGTTCAACAACATCGTCAAGGCGAGCCGCACCCACAGCTATGTCTGGTGGATCGACGGTACGGAAGGAAGCCTGTCCTGCACGCACGACACGCTCTCGATCGCTTTGACCAAGCATCGCAATACCGTGCACGAAATCAAGCTCAAGGGCTCCTGGTTCCCCGATGCATTCGCCGGCTCGATGCAGGCGTTCATCGAGGCCGTCCGGGAAGGGGAGCGGCCGCCCGTCCCGCCGGAGGACAATCTGGAGACGGTCGCGCTGACGACCGCGATGGCCCTGGCGAGCCGCGAGGGGACAACCGTGGATAAAGAGCGGCTGCTGAAAGGGGCGGGCGCCAGGTGAATCCGCTCGGATTTATGAGCTACGTCTACGACGGGCACACTGCCGATGCGATGGCCGAATCGGCCCGCGCCGCCGGCTTCTCATTCGTCCAGCTCGACCCCCGGCAGCCGCTCGGGATTATGGACGACGAGCCGCTTTCGCCTGCTCGTGCCGAGAAAGTTCGCGCCGCATTCGAAAGGTGCGGCATCGAGGTCGTCGCGCTGTCCGGCTATACGAATCTCGTCCACCCGGACCCGGACAAGCGAACGCGGAAGCTCGAGCAGTTCGAGCGGATGATCGATCTGTGCGAGGCGTACGGGACGCGCTGGATCGCAACGGAAACGGGAAGCCTCCATCCGACGAATTCATGGCGCGACTGCGAGGACAACCGCACGGACGCCGCGTGGGAAGATTTGCTCGCGGCCGTCGACCGGCTGCGGAGCCGGGCGGCGAAGCGTGGCGCGGGTTTGTTGCTTGAAGGTTTCGTGAACAACGTGCTGGCGGAACCCGATCAGGCGATCCGGCTGGTCGAGGCGCTCGGATCGGAAGGAATCGCCTTCGTCATGGATCCATTCAATTATTTGAAGCCGGGCGATATGGAGCGCCAGCCCGAAGCATTCGCGCATATCTTCGACTGCATCGGGCCGCGCTCGCCGGTCGCCCACGCCAAGGACACCGTCTATGGAGAACGGGGGATCGTGACGCCGCGGGCGGGTGCGGGAGACGCCGACTGGGCTTTGTACGCTTCCATGCTCGCCGGCCGATTACCGGATGTTCCGCTCGTGCTGGAGCATGCCAAAGCCGGCGAGGTCGGCGAATGCCTGGCCTATATCCGCAACGCTTTCGAGTCGGCCTCCCCCATGCCGGACTGACGACCTATCATTTGCGAGGAGGATATCCAGTTGAAGCTTCACCACCATCCGGACCCGTTCGCCGAAATCGCCTCCCGCGAACATCCGGCAAGCGGGACAACGCTGGCGGAAATTCCGCCGCCATGCCATGAAACGATCTATTTTTCGCCCGGCGCGGAGGCGGCGGACAGACCGGGGACGATCGGCTACGAGGAGGAGCTCGCCCGATTCCGCGTGCAATTAGAGGAGCTTCGCGCCCGTTATGCCCCGTTTCTCCGCGATTTGACGCCCGTTTCCGGCATCCGCCGAAACCGGCGGGACATCGATCAGTTCCAGTTCCGCTACCGGATGCCGGAAGACCGCGATTTCCGCCGCGTTCTGGCGGGAGAAGGCGATTGGGAACGGGTGAGCATTCCGGATTTTCGGGGTCCGACCGACGAAAGAGGACGCTGGACCGGCTATTACCGCACCGTTTTCGCTTTTGCGCCTTCCGATCCGGACCTTCGCGTCTATCTGGCTTTCGAAGGCGTCGACTACAAGGCGACCGTCTATTTGAACGGACAATGTCTCGGGAGTCACGAAGGGTTTTTCGCTCCCTTCGATTTCGACGTCACGGACCTGCTCCGGGAACAAAATACGCTCGTCGTCGAGGTGCGGAACGATTACCCGATGATGGGCGTCGCCGGTACGGCGCTCGACGGGGACAAAATGTACGCCGCAACCGGTCCGGGATGGGACGATCCGTACAGCGGATGGCATCATTGCCCTCCCGGTGCGGGCATTTACAACAGCGTGTATTTGGAGGAGCGGCCCAAGCTCTTCGTCCGCGACATCTTCGTCCGGCCGAACATCGACGAAGGCTTCGCGGAGGTGTGGGTCGACGCGGTGAACGCGACGGACGGCCTGATCGAGGACGCGGAGCTGACCGTCAACCTCCTGCCGAAAAACTTCGAAGGAGCGGCCGCCGCTTCCTTCGCGTGCGAGGTGCCGTACGCCGGTCCCGGTATGAACTATTTCCGCTACCGTATCGACATACCGTCATTCCGGCTGTGGGAGCCGGATACGCCCTGGCTGTATACCGCCAGGGTCCGTCTGAAGCACGGAAGCCAGACGGACGAGCGCGACCGCCATTTCGGCATGCGGAAGTTCCATATGGATGAGGAGGGAAAGCCGAAGGGATCGCTGTATCTGAACAACCGGCCAATCGTCCTGCGCGGCGCCAATGAGATGGGCCACCTGCAGCAGTGCGTCATGCGCCGCGACTACGCGCAGCTCATCGACGACATCCTGATCGCCAAGCTCGCGAACATGAACTTTTACCGGATCACGCAGCGGCCCGTGCAGGAAGAAATATACGATTACTTCGATATGCTGGGCATGATGCATCAATGCGATCTTCCGGCATTCGGCTTCATCCGCCGCAATCAGTTCTGCGAAGCGGTGCGGCAGTCGGCGGAGATGGAACGGCTGATCCGCAGCCATCCGTCGTCCGTCGTCGTCTCGCTTATCAATGAGCCGTCCCGCACCGAGAAGCGGAAGAAAGGCCACCGCCATCTGCATCGGGACGAGCTGGAGGCGTTCTTCACCGCGGCCCGGGCGGCCATATACGTCGAAAATCCCGACCGCGTCGTCAAGAACACGGACGGCGATTACAATCCGCCGACGCGGGAAGGGCTGCCCGATTTCCATTGCTACAACATGTGGTATACCGACAACACGTTGAGCGTCGGCAAAATGCTCAAAGGGTATTTGCCGCCGGTCAAGGCGGGCTGGAAGGCGGGCTGCGGGGAATACGGGGCAGAAGGCCTCGACAACCCGGACCTTATGATAAGCCGGTATCCGAAGGAATGGCTGCCGCAAGACCCGCTAGGGCCGTGGATGCCGGACCGGATCGTCAAGGCGCAGACGTACCCTCTGCACGGGGACTGGTACCCGGAGCAGGAGACGCTCGCGGATTGGGTCGCGGCCAGCCAGCGGCATCAGAGCCTGGCGACCCGGTGGATGACCGACGCCTGGCGCCGAAGGGCGGATTATATCGTGTCGACCGCGATTCATCTGCTGATCGACGCCTGGCCTTCCGGCTGGATGAAAGCGCTCGTGGGCGCGGACCGGATTCCGAAGCCGGCTTACTTCACGTACCGTTCCTGCCTGGAACCGGTGCGCGTCCATCTGCGGACGGACCGGTGGCGCGCGTACGGCGGCGAGCGGCTGGAAGTGGAAGCGTGGTTGCTTAACGACACGCCGGAAACGCTGGACGACTGCCGCATCGTCGCCACGCTGCGGGACGACGAGCGCGATTACGCGCACTACAGCCTGATGCGGTGCGCCGTATCTCCCGCGTCCTCGCGCTACGCCGGGACGATTCCTCTCGACGTGCCGCGGACGGCGGAGAGGCGGCGGCTGTATGTGGACGCCTGCCTGGTGGATCGGACGGGTACGGTCGTCAACCGCGAACGGCTCGAGCTGGACGCGTTCCCCGAGCTGCCGAAGCCCCGGGCGGAAGCCGCCTATGCGGGCGACGCAGCCCGGCGGCTGTGCGAGCGGCTGGGGCTCCGCGCCCGGCCGCTCGGATCGGATGCTGGCGAAGGAGGGGACGGCCCCGTCGTCGTGTCGTCCGGCGAGACGTTCGCCGCTTTCCGGCCGGCCATACTGGAGCGGGCCCGGCAAGGCGCGCCGGTGCTCCTCGTTCGCGGAGCCGGCGAGCGGGACGAGTGGGACTTCGTCAGGTCGTCCGTCGCTACGGTCAAGCTGAAGACGAGGTATTTCGCGGCGGTGAAGGCGGGAGTTCCCGGTCTGCAATGGATGAAGCAAGACGATCTGTCGTACTTCTACAACGAAGATCTCGACCGTGTCGACGGCGTCGTCGATTGCCATCTGGAAGGGGAAGACCTCGAGACGATCGCCTTCGCTTACCAATACAGCCGCTCGCGCGGCGAGAAGCTGAAGCTTCCCGTCGTCGCCGCCAGACGGTTCGGGAAGAGCGCGCTCTATTTCGTCGCTCTTCCGCTGGACGGACGGATCGGCTGCAATCCGGCGCTGGACCGGCTGCTCGTCTCGCTCATGACGCGGGATCGGGAAGGTCGGGAATCATGAGCGGCATGAAAAAGTGGCCGGAGAACGTTGCGCCGTTCGATGGCGCACCGGGCGAGATGCTGACGCGTTGGACGTACGAGGCGGCGATGCGGGCGGCCAGCGAAGGGCAGCGGGCACGGGCGGCCCTGCGGCGGGCGGAAGACGTCGTCCGCCGCCAGCGGGCGATCCGGGAAGGCCTCGAGCGGTGCATCGGCGGCCTGCCGGCCGGGACGTCGCCGCTTCCGTCGCGCGTCGCCGGATGGGTGAACGCGGACGGATTCCGCGTCGAGAACGTCATCTACGAGCCGCGGCCAGGGGTGCATGTGCCCGCCAACGTCTACGTTCCGGACGGCGTCCGCTCGCCGTCCGGCGCGGTGCTGCTGCTGTGCGGCCACCGCGAGAAGGCGAAGCGCTGCGACGAATATCAGATGGCTTGCCAGTATCTCGTCCGCGAAGGACTCGTCGTCATGGTGATCGATCCGATCGGACAGGGCGAACGGTTCAGCGCGTACGACCGGGAAACGATGCAGCCGGCCTTGAACAGCGTGCAGGATCACGAGAACGCCGGCCGGCGCTGCCTGCCGCTCGGCGACAGCCTGGCGCGCTACATGCTGCACGATGCCGTCCGGGCGGTCGACTACTTGAGCGCGAGGCCGGAGGTCGACCCGCGGCGGATCGGGGCGATCGGCCATTCCGGCGGCGGCATGCAGACGGCGCTCCTGATGATGTACGACAGCCGGATCGCTGCCGCCGCCCCGGCGGGCTTCATTACGACACGCCCGCATTTTATCGGTACCGGCAAGACGCAGGACGCGGAGCAGAAGTGGCCGGGCTTCTCGGCGCTCGGCTTTGACCACGAAGACATCTTGCTGGCGATGGCCCCGCGTCCGGTGCTCGTGCTGGCGACGACCGGCGATTCCGTGCCGGTCGCGGGAACGCGCCAAGCGGTGGAGTCGTGCCGCAGGTTCTGGGAACTGATGGGCGGCGGCGGCCGGCTCGAGCTGTTCGAGGACGAAGGACGGCACCGCTTTACTGAGCCGCTGATGCGGGCGGCCGCCCGTTTCTTCGCGGAGCATCTGCTGGAGGCCCCGGTCCGCCGGCCGGAAGAGCCGCAGCGCGTCGCGGCGCCGTCGGACGCGCCGCCGGTTGCGCCGTTGCCGCCGGAGAAGCTGCTCTGCACCCGCGGCGGGCAGATCTTGGGGGAAGTCGAGGGCGCGCGCAGCATCTACGACGAGATCGGCATCCGGCTGTCTGAGACGGAAGCGGAAAGATTGGCGATTACGGAGCCCGAGCGGAAGATGCGGGCGCTCGAATGGCTGTCCGTCGCCGTCCGCCGGAACCGGCAGCCCGCCGATCCGGATGCGCGCGTCGTCGAAGTCGGGGACTGGGACGGGTGGAAGACGTCCCGGATGATCTGGCGGACCCGGCCCGGTCTCGCCGCACATGCTCTGCTGCTCCGGGACGCCAGGTACGCCGGGTGTCCACTGCCGATCACGATCGCGGTCTGGGACGGGGGGACGGAGCGGCTGGCCCCGCACGCCGACTGGATCGCGGAGACGTGTTCGTCCGGCCGGGCGGCATGGGTGCTCGATCCGGCCGGTGTCGGTGCCCTCCTGCCGTACGCGGGCGGGCCGGACAACGACCCGTACCGGCTGTTCGGCGCGCTCGACCGGCTGACGGACGAGCTGATGTGGCTCGGCGACAGCATGGCCGCCTTGCGCGTCCACGACGTGCTACAGGCGATTGCGCTGGCGCTTGCGAAGACGGACGACGTCGAATTGTTCGGGGACGGCCGATACGCCGTCTACGCCGGATGGGCGGCCTTGCTCGAGACGAGAATCCGGCGAGTCCGGATGAAGAACCGCCCGATCGCCAGCCTGGCCGGTTGGATCTCAAGTCCGGTCGGCATTCGGGAGCAGGCCGATACGCTCAGCTTCATCCTGCCCGGCATGCTCCGTTATTTCGACTTGCCCGATATGGACCGGTGGCTTGCGGAAGAAGGCCGCCTGATTCGCTGAATGAAGGAGAGAGTCGCATGAAGCTGATGCAAGGGGTCATACCGGTATTGCTGACGCCCTTTACCAAGACGGAAGACGTGAACGAGCCTGCGCTGCGGGCGTCGGTTCGCCGTCTCATCGCCGCCGGCGCCCACGGACTGTTCGGGCTCGGCACGAACGGGGAATTTTTCTCCCTGTCGGCGGACGAGAAAGTCCGGATCATGGAAATCGTCGTGGACGAAGCGAAGGGGAAGGTGCCGGTATACGCAGGCACGGGCGGCGGCAGCACGCGCGAAGTCGCGGAGCTGTCCGCGAAGATGGAGGCGATCGGGGTGGACGCGCTGTCGGTTATCACCCCGTATTTTTTGCCGTTCACCCAGCGGGAGCTGGCCGCTCACTACCGGAGCGTCGCCGCATCCGTCTCGCTGCCGATCGTGCTGTACAACTTTCCGGCGCGAACCGGCGTCCGGCTTGAGCCGGAGACGGTGGCGGAACTCGCGCGCATTCCGAATATCGCCGGAATCAAGGACAGCAGCGGGAGCATGGAGACGATCCGGCAGTATATCGCCGCGGGCGGACCCGATTTCGCTGTTCTGGCCGGCTCGGATGCGCTGCTGCTGGAGACTTTGGAAGCGGGAGGTACGGGCGGCGTCAGCGGCTCGGCGAACGTGGTGCCGGAGCTGATGATCTCGATCTATACGCACTGGAAGAGCGGGGAGCGCGAGGCGGCCGCGAAGGCCCAGTCGCTGCTCGCGCCGCTGACCGAGGTGTACCGGAAGGCGACGCTGCCGTCGGTGTTCAAGGAAGCGCTGAATCGGATCGGTCTGGAAGCGGGCCCGTGCCGGATGCCGATCGCTCCGCTGCCGCCGGACGTGTCGGAAGAGCTGGACGGCGTGCTCGGCTATTACCGGGAGCGGGGCTATATTCATGACAAGGAAACGGAGGAGAGCGAGGCATGAACGACGACATCGCGGTGACGACGGGGGACAGCAGCTGGTTCACGAACGACCGTTTCGGCCTGTTCATTCATTGGGGACTGTACGCGATGGGCGCGAGGCACGAGTGGCTGCAGTCCCGCGAGCGGATGAGCCCGGAGCGGTACGCCAAATACTTCAGGCGGTTCGATCCCGATCTGTATGATCCCCGGCTGTGGGCGAAGCTCGCCGCGGACGCCGGGATGAAATATATGGTCGTGACGACGAAGCACCACGAAGGCTTCTGCCTGTGGGACAGCGAGCTGACCGATTATAAGGCGACCCGCACGCCGGCCGGCCGGGATCTCCTGGCGCCGATGGTCGACGCGTTCCGCGAGCGGGACATGCGGATCGGGTTTTACTATTCGCTCATCGACTGGCATCATCCGCATTACACGATCGATCCGAAGCATCCGCTGCGGTTCGATCCGCAGTTCGCGGAGGAGAGCAAGAAGCGGGATTTCGCCCGGTACCGCGAATATTTGCACGGTCAGACGAGAGAGCTGCTGACCCGCTTCGGCCCCATCGATCTGATGTTCTTCGATTTCTCCTTTCCGGAGGAGAACGGGCTGCCGGGGAAAGGGAAGGACGATTGGGGGAGCGAGGAGCTCGTCCGCACGATCCGTTCGCTGCAGCCGCGCATCCTGCTCAACGACCGCCTGCAGGTCGGGGGCGACATCACGACGCCCGAGCAGTACATGCCGAAGGAATGGGTCCGCGTCGGGGGACGCCGCGTCGTCTGGGAAACGTGCCATACGTTCAGCGGCTCCTGGGGGTATTATCGCGACGAGGAATCGTGGAAGAGCGTGGAGACGCTCGTCAAAATGCTGATCGATACGGTCAGCAAAGGCGGCAATCTGCTGCTCAACGTCGGGCCGAACGCCCGCGGCGAGCTGGACCCTCGCGCCGTCGAGCGGCTTGAGGGGATCGGCCGGTGGATGAGGCTGCATAGCCGCTCCATCTACGGCTGCACCGCCGCTCCGGATTCGTTCCCGGCCCCGGCGGACTGCCGGCTGACGTACAATCCCGCCACGAACCGGATGTACGTGCACGTCTTCAGCTGGCCGTTCAAAAACATTCATCTGCAGGGCTTCGCCGGCAAGGTGGAATACGCCCAGCTCCTGAACGACGGATCGGAGATCAAGTTCAAGGAAGGCGCGTCGGAGAGCAGCATGGCGGACGGCGCGTACCGTGAAGGGCGGGATGCTTCGACGCTGACGCTGTCGCTGCCCGTCAAGAAGCCCGATGCGGTCGTCCCGGTGATCGAGCTGTTTTTGAAATCGGAGGTATGAGTTTATGAAAGAGGTGTGTCTCGAAACGGTGTCGCCCGCTAGTCCGCGCGTCGAGCACGGCATCCGCATCCTGACGGAGGCGCTGGCCGAATGCGGGTACCGCGCCGCCGCCGCTTCCCGGCCTCTCGAATGGGATACGTACCGTGCGGACGATAAGCCGGTCATCGTCGTCGGGAGCAGAAGCGAATCCCGCTTTTTCGGCGAGCTGGAAGCGCGCGACGTGCTGCTGTACCATACCGGGGAACCCGAGGGCGAAGGCTTTTATTTGACGGTCTGTCCGGGAGGGCTGATCGCCGTCGTCGGGGGGAGCGATACCGGCGCGCTGTACGGCTGTCAGGAGCTGGCGCGGTGCATCCGCCGGCGCGGCTCGCTACCGCACGATTTGGCGTTCGGCGACGCCCCCCGGTTCGCGCTGCGGGGACCTGCGATCGGGCTCCAGAAGACGACGGTCGAACCGCCGCGCCAGACGTACGAATACCCGATTACGCCGGACCGCTTCCCCTGGTTTTACGACCGCGGGCTGTGGACCGATTTTCTCGACATGATGCTGGAAGAGCGCTGCAACGTCGTCTATATCTGGAGCGGCCATCCGTTCTCTTCGCTCGTCCGGCTCGCAGATTACCCCGAAGCGCTCGAAGTGACGGAGGAAGAGTACCGGCTCAACGTCGAGACGTTCCGCTGGCTGACGGAGGAAGCGGACCGCCGGGGCGTCCGGGTCGTGCTCAAATTTTACAATATCCACATCCCGCTGCCGTTCGCCGAGAAGCACGGCCTGCCGCTGCGACAGCACAAGCCGCAGCCGCTGACGGCGGATTATTACCGGAAATCGCTCGCGGAGTTCGTGCGGGAATTTCCGAACGTCGGCCTGATGGTCTGCCTGGGCGAAGCGCTGCAAGGGCAGATCTACGGCGCGGAGTGGTTCGAGGACGTCATTATTCCCGGCGTGCTGGCGGGACTCGGGGACAAGGACAAGGCGGAGCTGCCGCCGATTGTGCTGCGCTCGCACGCGATCGAGCCGGAGACCGTCATCGGCCGCGCGATCGCCCGCTATCCGAATTTGTACACGGAGGCGAAATACAACGGCGAATCGCTGACGACGTGGACGCCGCGGGGCAAATGGCAGAAGACGCACCGTCATCTCGCCTCCCTCGATTCGATCCATATCGTCAACGTGCACATATTGGCCAATCTGGAGCCGTTCCGCTACGGGTCTCCGAGCTTTATAAGGAAAGCGATGCAGGCGGCGAAATATCGTCTCGGCGCGAACGGGCTGCATCTGTACCCGCTCTTCTTCTGGGACTGGCCGTATGCCCCCGACAAGGCGGAGCCTCTCCTGCGCCAGCTCGACCGGGACTGGATCTGGTTCGCGGCCTGGTTCCGCTATGCCTGGAATCCCGACCGCGATCCGCAAGGCGAGCGCGCCTATTGGGCGGAGCGGATCGGCGAGCGCTTCGGCGGACGGGAAGCGGGCGAGGCACTCCTCGATCTCTATGACGCGCTCGGCGAATGCGCGCCCAAGCTGCTGCGCCGCGTCGGCATTACCGAGGGCAATCGCCAGACGATGAGCCTCGGCATGACGATGAGTCAGCTTACGAATCCGGAGCGGCATATGCCATGGCCCGACCTGTGGGAATCCCAGTCTCCCGCCGGGGAGCGGCTGGAGGAATATGTCGTGAGGGAGCTGGCGGGCGAGCCGCATGCCGGGGAGACGCCCGTCGACATGTTGAAGGACGTGGAGCGGCATGCGCGGGAAGCGGCGGAAGCGGTCGACCGCGCCCGCAGGCTGGTGCGGGCGAGCCGCGAGGAATTCGGACGGATCGCGGCGGACGCCGAGGCGATCCGGCTGATGGTCCGGTTCTATGCGGAGAAGATTCAGGCGGCGCTGCTCATTCTACAATACAAGCATACGGTCAAAGGCCGCTTCTTCGAACGGAACGAGCTGCTGCAGGAAGCAGCCGATTGGCTGGAGAAGAGCGTCGAGAGCTACCGGGAGCTGGCGCGGCTGACGGAGGAGACGTACCGGTTCGCCAACAGCATGCAGACGCCGCAGCGCAAAGTGCCGTTCCGCGACGGCCTGAAGTACCGGCATTGGACCGATTGCCTGCCGGAATACGAGCGGGAGCTGGAACGGTTCAAGCTCCATGTGCGGGAGCTCGGGGAAGGCCGGCTGCCGGAAGCGCTGCTCCGCCGGGAGGAGCCGATCCCCCCTTACGAGGAAGCGCCGTTCGTCCTTCATTCGCGCGGGGCGGAAACGTACAAGGTCGGCAAAGGCAGCCGAATCTTCACCGACGGCAACATCCATATCGTCGGCTGCGCGGAGGAGCTGGAGGGACTGACGGGTATCCGCTTCGGCCAGACGGAAGCGGCGAAGGACGGCTTCGTCCTCGACGTCGAGTTCGACCGGCCCGTGCGGCTGCTCGTCGGCTACTTCAATGCCAATGACGAGCAGTGGCTGAAGGCGCCGAGCCTGGAGGAGAACACGCACGCCGACGACCAGGGCGGCTACGCCCCGATTCTGCGCAAAGGCGTGAAGCCGTACGTCTATCCTTCGGTCAACGTTCACGCCTTCCGGTACGGAGCCGGACGGCATCTCATCGATTTCGGCAAAGGGGCCTATCTGGTGCTGGGCGCCGTGCCGGAGAGTCAGCCGCTTCGCCCGCGCGAAGTGTCGCACAAGGGCGACGGCGTCGATACGCTGGATTGGCTGTTTGAATAACGGACGAAGGGAAAGGAGACGAGGGGCGTTATGAAGACGATCGTGGTGGACGGACGCGGAGAGGGCGATTTTCGTACGGTGCAGGAGGCGGTGCTGGCGGCGCCGGCGAATGCGCGGGAGCGGACCGTCATCTACATCCGCAAAGGATTGTACGAGGAGAAAGTGGTCGTGCCGGCGGATCGCCGGGGGATCAGCCTGATCGGCGAAAGCCGGGAAAGAACGGTCATCGTGCAATCGGACTATGCGAACAAGATCGGTCCGGACGGCCACAAAATCGGCAACGACAACAGCGCGACCGTATTCGTGCACGCCGACGATTTTCACGCCGAGCGGCTGACGTTCTCCAATCAGGCCGGCTTGTACAAGGGACAGGCGCTGGCGCTGGCCGTCGGCGGAGACCGTGCCGTCTTCCGCGACGTGTGCATCCGCGGCAACCAGGATACGCTCTACACGCCGGGAACGGGGCGTCAGTATTACGCGGACTGCTTCATCGAAGGGACGGTCGACTTCATCTTCGGCTCCGCGACCGCGGTGTTCGAGCGGTGCGAGCTGCACAGCATCCGCAGGCATAACGGTTACGTGACGGCGGCGTCCACAACCGAATCGCAGGCGTACGGCTACGTGTTCCTGAACTGCCGGCTGACCGGGGCCGCCCCCGAGCATACGGTCTGCCTTGGCAGGCCGTGGAAGCCATACGCCAAGGTCGCGTTCATCGACTCGTGGATGGACCGCCATATCCATCCGGAAGGTTGGAACAATTGGCGCGATCCGGAACGGGAGAAGACGGCGACGTTCGTCGAATGGGGCAGCACCGGCCCCGGCGCGAATCCGGAAAGCCGCGTCGCCTGGGCGAAGCGGCCGGAACCGATCGACGGCGCCGCCTGGAAGGCGGCCGCGCTCTCCGGCGGCGACGGCTGGAACCCGGAGGCGGTGACCGCCCCGGAATGGAAGGCGGAAGGGCGATAGGACGGACAAGGAGGCGGGGAAAGGAATGATCGCGGGCGATCGGGCGTCAAGACTGCTGAAAGCGGTCATCCGGCACGCGGATTTCGTGCTGCGGCATGCGGTCGACCGGGCCGGGGGCACTCCGCTATTCGTCAATGCGGTCGCCGCGGCGGACGGCGCGCCGGTCCGGCACGATTACGATCATGTCGACAGGCGGGCACTGCTGGCGAGCCCGGCCAGCCAGCAGCATTGGCTCCGAGCGCTCGCCGCGCTGTCCGTCCTGACCGGCGATCCGGGCTACCGGGAAGCAGCGGAGGCCGTCTTCCGCCATTTGCTTCAGTCGTGCACGGACGCTAGCGGGCTGATCTATTGGGGCGGCCACACCGCCTTCGATCTGGAAAATCGGCGCTTCGCCTTCGCGCCGGACAAGGCGAAGGTGCACGAGCTGAAATGCCATTACCCGGATTACGGGCTGATGTGGAGCGCGGACCCCGAAGGGACGAAGCGGTATGTCGAAGCGATGTGGAACGCCCACATTCTGGATTGGAAGAAGCTTGACTTCAACCGCCACGGCCCGTACGGCACGCCGCGCGGACCGGTCTGGAAGCATGTGTACGCGGGCGGAAGCGTCTTCTTCTGGGGCAAGGGACTCACGTTCGTCAACGCGGGCAGCGACCTGTACTACGGCGCGGCCATGCTGGCGAAGCTGAGCGGCGATTCCGCCCCGCTCGTCTGGGCCAAGCGGCTCGCCGGCCGTTATGTCGAGACGCGGAGAGACGGTATCGGCATCAGCGGCTATCAGTTCAGCCAGTCGGCGAATTCCTGGTGCGCCGGTCCGGCGGTGCGCGGCGACCGTGCGCAATACCAGATCGCGCCGCTCGTCCCCGCAGACCGGCTCGTCTACGAGAGCACGCTGTTCAAGCCGGTTCCCGCCGTCGTGCGCTGCCAGCTGGTGATCGGCGAGACGTTAGGAGACGAAGGGGCGGAATTCGCGCGGTGGGCGTGCGAAGAGATGGCCGCCTGGGGCCGGGTCGCGTACCGGCGATCGGACAACCGCTTCACTCCGATGCTGACGGACGGCTGGCCGCTGGAAGGCCTCGTGCTCGACCGGCGCGGCTACTTCGGCCCCAAGGGCAAGACGATCTCCGCGATCCCGGCCGGCGCCGATTTTCTGTGGATGTACGCGATGGGCTACCGGTCGACCGGCGATCCGTTCCTGTGGCGGATGGCACGGGATATCGGGCGCGGCATCGGCATCGGCGACATCGGGGAGCGTGACGGGGAAGACGCGGATTTGGCGCCCGAGCGGGCGCCACTCGCCGCCACGGCGGAGGAGTGCCGCATCATGTACGGCCTGCTGGAGCTGCATCGGGCGACGGGCCGCCCCGATCTGCTCGATGCGGCATTCCGCGCTGCGAAGCGGTGTTTGGCGGCGCATGAGCGGGAGGGACGGTTTGAAGGCGGCGGCATCGTGTTCACGGACGATCCGGCGCCGCTCTCCCTGCTCCATGTCGCGGCGGTTAGCATCGGTGTGGACCTTGCGACCGCGTTCCGCTAGAACCTGTGCAGGATATCCCTATAGTAGCGGCGGATTCCACCCAAATCCCGCCCGCCGGGCCGGGTTATAATGGACCCCGTGAAGGATACCGGGAAAAGGAGATTCGCGCATGACGAGATATGGCGAAGTGATCAAGGAGTTTATTTTCGAAGAGGAGCGCCCGTTCCGAAGCTGCCACGCGGCGACGCTTGAAGTACTGCCCGGCGGAACGATCGTCGCCGCCTGGTTCGGCGGCTCACGCGAAGGGGCGGGCGACGTCGACATCTGGGCTTCAAGGCGAACGGAAAGCGGCTGGGCGGCCCCCGTGAAGCTGGCGGGCGAAGAAGGGGTCCCGCACTGGAACCCCGTGCTGTTCCGCCGTGCCGACGGCGTCCTCTTCTTGTATTACAAGGCCGGACTCCGCATCTCCTCGTGGACGACGATGGTCATGCGCTCCACCGACGGCGGCGAGACTTGGAGCGATCCGAAGCCGCTGGTCGAAGGCGACGTCGACGGCAGAGGACCGGTCAAGAACAAGCCGATCGTCCTGTCCGACGGCACGATCGCGGCGCCCGCCTCGCTCGAGCCGGATTGGGACTGCTTCGTCGATCTGTCGCGGGACGGCGGCGAGACGTGGGTGCGCAGCGAGACGGTGCCGCTCGATCACGGCTCGCTCATAGGCAAGGGCATCATCCAGCCGACGCTGTGGGAATCGTCTCCGGGCAACGTCCATATGCTGGCCCGCAGCACGGAAGGCGCGATCTACCGGAGCGACTCTGCCGACGGCGGCGCGACATGGTGTCCGGCCTATCCGACGGAGCTGCCCAACAACAACAGCGGCATCGATCTCACCCGGACGGAGGACGGCCTGCTCGCGCTCGTCTACAACCCGGTCCGGCCGGAGCCGGGGACGATCAAAGGCGCCCGCAGCCCGCTCGTCATGCGGCTGTCCGGCGACAACGGCCGGACCTGGCACAGCGAGCTGCTGATCGACCAGGGCGAGAAGCAGTATTCGTATCCGGCTATCGTCGCCGACGGCAACGTGCTGCATGTCGCCTACACCTGGAAGCGCGAGAGGATCGCGTACTGTCGCATCCCGCTCGAGGCGTAATCCGGAATGACGAGGAGGGAGCTTCAAATGAATTCGATCCATAAGGCCGCATCCGAGCCGCGCATCACTCTGCCCGAGCTGCCGACGTTTCCGGACCGGACGTTCGATATCGAGGATTTCGGGGCGGCGGGAGACGGAGTGACGGACAATACCGCGGCGATTAGCGGCGCGATCGACGCCTGCGCGTCCGCCGGCGGCGGGACGGTACGGATTCCGGACGGACTGTGGCTCACCGGTCCGATCCGGCTGCGTAGCGGCGTCAATCTGCACGCCGAACGGGGAGCGCTCGTGCTGTTCAGCCGTCGCTTCGACGATTACCCGCTCGTCCCGACAAGCTACGAAGGGCTGCGGACGTACCGCTGTGTCTCGCCGCTGTACGGCAGAGACTTGCACGACATCGCGATAACGGGCGAAGGCATATTCGACGGAGGCGGCGATACATGGCGACCGGTGAAGCGGATGAAGATGACCGAGAACCAGTGGAAGGCGCTGGTCGACTCCGGGGGCGTCACCGATCCGGGCGAACGGATGTGGTGGCCGACGGAGCGGGCGATGCGCGGCGCGTCGATCGTCAAGCGGCTGCTTGCGGAAGGGAGCCGGCAGATGGAGGCGTACCTTGAGGCGCGCGATTTTCTGCGGCCGACGCTGTTGCAGCTCGATCGCTGCCGGCGCGTGCTGCTGGACGGGTCAACGTTCCGGAACTCCCCGAGCTGGTGTCTCCATCCCTGGTTGTGCGAGCATGTCACGATCCGCAATGTCACGGTGAAGAACCCGTGGCATTCGCAAAACGGCGACGGCCTCGACATCGATTCGTGCCGGTACGTCGAAGTCGCCGATTCGCACTTCGACGTCGGGGACGACGCGATCTGCGTCAAATCCGGGAAAGACCGGGACGGCCGGGAGCTCGGCGCGCCGTGCGAGCATATCGCGATCCGCGGTTGCGTCGTTTATCACGGACACGGCGGCTTCGTCGTCGGCAGCGAAATGTCCGGCGGCGTGCGCGACGTCGCGGTCGACAACTGCACGTTCATCGGAACGGATACCGGGCTGCGCTTCAAATCGGCCCGGGGGCGAGGCGGCGTCGTGGAGCGGATCCGGGTCCGCAACATTCGGATGACCGCCATCGCGAAAGAGGCGATCACGTTCAGCCTGTATTACGGGCACGGCGGCCCGGATCAACCGGAGACGGCGCCGATATCGGAGGAGACGCCGGTCTTCCGCGACATCGCGTTCGAGCATATCCGCTGCGTCGGCGCCCATCAGGCCATATACATGAAAGGGCTGCCGGAGATGCCGTTCTCGAACATCCGGTTCCGGCATGTGCATATGACGGCGAAAAAAGGGATTTCGCTGGAGCGGGTGCAGGACGCCGAATTGTCCGATATCCGCATCGTCTGCCGGGAGGATCCGCCCTTCGCGCTGCGCGATTGCGGAGATATCCGGATCGAACGGGCGGACGGCGGATCGGCGAGGCCATACGCGAAGGTTGACGGGGCGGCCGCGCGCCGCATCGTCATCCGCTTCCCTTCCGATCCGGGAGAAGGCGCGGTCGAATGCGGTCCCGAAGCCGACCCGGCGCAAATCCGGATCGTCCGGGATGGGGGGGAGCGAATCGGTGCCGATTGAAGTCGTAGAGCTGCTGACGGAATACGCGGAGGAGCCGCTCGGTCTCGATACGCGCCGGCCGCGGTTCAGCTGGAAGCTCGCATCGGAGGAGCGGGGGCAGCGCCAGCAGGCGTATCGGGTGCTCGTCTCGACGGATGCGGAAGCGCTCCGCCGCGATGAAGGCGACATGTGGGACAGCGGACGCGTCCTCTCGGACCAGTCGGTCCATGTCCGCTATGCGGGAAAGCCGCTGAAATCGGGGACGCGATACTATTGGAAGGTACGCGTATGGGATCGGGACGGTGTGTCGGCCGGCTGGAGCCGTCAGGCGAGCTGGACGATGGGCCTGCTCGATCCGGACGATTGGCAGGCCAAGTGGATCGGCATGGACGTGCCGCACAGCGAGGAATACCGGCCGGTCACCTACCTGCGCAGGACGTTCCGCGTCCGTAAGCCGGTGGCGCGCGCCGTCGTCCACAGCTCGGCGCTCGGCGTCTACCGGCTATTCATCGGCGGGCGGAGAGTCGGCGACCACGAGCTAGCGCCGGGATGGACGGATTACAGCAAGCGGATTCAATACCAGACGTTCGAGGTGACGGACTTCATCGGCGGTGGCGAGCAGGCGATCGGGGCCATGCTCGGCACCGGCTGGTACTGCGGCAAGCTGGCGATGGTCGGCAAGCGGACGTACGGGTATTGTCCGTATCTGATTGTCCAGCTTCACCTGGAGTACGAGGACGGGACGAAGGAGACGATCGTCACGGATGAGACGTGGCGGGTGTCGGAAGGCGCGCTCCGGTATTCGGAAATTTTCCGCGGCGAATGGTGCGACGCCCGTTTGGAGCGGCACGGCTGGCTCGAACCGGGCTACGACGACGCCGGCTGGAGCCGGCCGATCGAGCTACCGTACCGCGGCGACCGCTACGGCGGCAAGCTCGTCGCCCAGCCCGATCCGCCGGTGCGCGCCACCCGGGAGATCCGCCCGGCATCCGTCACGCGAACGGGCGATGGCGTCTATCTGTTCAACTTCGGCCAGAACATGGTCGGCCGGGTGCGGCTGAAGACTAGCGCGCCGCGCGGCGCGGCGATCGCGATCGACCACGCGGAGGCGCTCGACGCGGACGGCAAGCTGTACAAGGCGAATCTGCGCACCGCCGTCCAGCGGGACGTCTACATTGCGGCGGGCGAAGGGACGGAAGTGTACGAGCCGTGCTTCACGTATCACGGCTTCCGGTACGTGGAAGTGAGCGGTCTTTCCCACGAGCCGGATGCCGATACGCTGACCGGCGTCGTCATCCACACCGACGGACCGGAAGCCGGCCGCTTCGAGACGTCCCATCCGCTCGTCAATCGGCTGCATGCCAACATCGTCTGGGGGCAGCGCGGCAATTTCGTGAGCGTGCCGACGGATTGCCCGCAGCGCGACGAGCGGCTCGGCTGGACCGGCGACGCCCAGGTGTTCTGCCGGACAGCGACGTTCAACATGGAGTCGGCCCGCTTCTTCGCCAAATACGCGGCCGACATGTGCGACGCGCAGCTCGATTCGGGCTCGTTCTCCGATGTAGCGCCGAATTGCGGCTACCATCAGCGGAAGGTGGCGAAGCGCCGGGGAACCGAGTGGACCCGTCCGTACAGCGCCGGATGGGCCGACGCCGGCGTCATCATTCCGTGGACGGTCTACCAGGTGTACGGGGACACGGATATTTTGGAGCGATGCTATCCCGCCATGGTATCGTACATGGGCTATTTGGCCGGCATCGCGCGGGAGGACCGGATACCGGCGGAGCTGACGCACAATTACGGCGACTGGCTGTCCATGCATGCCGATACGCCGCGGGAGCTGATTTCGAACGCCTATTTCGCGTACAGCACCGGGATCATGGCGCGGATCGCCGCGGTTCTCGGCCATGAGGAGGACGCGATCCGGTACCGGGAGCGCGAGAAGCGGATCAAGGCCGCTTTTTGCCAAGATTTCGTGCTGCCGGACGGCCGGCTTCGGGGCGGCACCCAGACGGCGTACGCGCTGGCGCTGGCGATGGGGCTTCTGCCCGAACCGGCGGCGCGTCTCGCCGCGCGGCATCTCGCCGACGAGGTGAAGGCCGGGGGATGCCATCCGACGAGCGGATTCATCGGCATCCGGCATCTGCTGCCGGCGCTCAGCGATTACGGCTATACGGATGCGGCTTACGAGCTGCTGCTGCAGGAGACGTTCCCTTCCTGGCTGCACCAAATCCGCAGCGGGGCGACGACGATGTGGGAGCGCTGGGACGGCTATACGGAAGAAGGTGCGATCAACGGAAGCCGGATGAATTCGTTCAATCACTATGCCTTCGGGGCGGTCGGAGAATGGCTGTACCGCTATATGGCCGGAATCGACACCGATCCGGAGCGGCCCGGTTTCAAGCATATCCGGATCGCGCCGAGACCGGGCGGCGGCATTGCGGAAGTGCGGGCGGAGCATGAGTCGATGTACGGGACGATCGGCTCTGCCTGGCAGATGCGGGACGGGAAGTTTCGGATCGAAGTGCGGATTCCGGTCAACACGACCGCGACGATCCGGCTGCCCTTCCCGGCGCTGGACGGGGAGACGACGAAGGAAGTCGGCTCGGGAACCTATGCGTTCGAATGCGTGCCCGTGCCGGCGGCGATTCACGAATGATGGAGGAGCGTGTCAAGATGGAACGATTCAACGGAATCATAGCACCGTCGGAGAACGATCCGGAGATGACGGAAGGGTTCATTCCGATCAAATACGAGGCGGACAGCCATTCCGCCAATCTGCTCGCGCTGGACAACGGCGATCTGCTTTGCGTCTGGTTCTCCGGTAGCGGCGAAGGCAACCCGGACACGAACGTCGTCATGTCGAGGCTGCCGGCGGGGACGAACCGGTGGACCGAACCGGTCGTCCTAGCGAACGATCCGGAGCGATCGGAGCAAAATCCGGTTCTGTTCCAGGAACCGGGCGGCAGCGGCAGGGTGTGGCTGTTCCATACGTCCAACGAGCCGCACGACCAGAAGACGGCCCGCGTCGTCCGCCGCATCTCGGAGGATCGGGGAGAGACGTGGGGGCCGCCGGAGGTGCTGTTCGACGATCCGGGCGTCTTCCTGCGCCATCCGGTAGCCGTGCTGCCGAACGGCGACTGGCTGCTGCCGATCTATTATTGCAAAACCGGGGGACACTACAGCGCCGTCAAAATCAGCACGGACCGGGGGCAGACATGGGAGGAGCGCGAAGTGCCGGGCAGCGTCCACCGGGTCCAGATGAGCGTCGTCGTCCTCGACGACGGCACGCTGTACGCGATGTTCCGCAGCCGCGAGGCGGACCGGATCTATACGAGCGTCTCCCGCGACAACGGCTACACCTGGTCCGTGCCCGAGAAGAGCGCGCTGCCGAACAACAATTCGTCGATGCAGCTCGTCTCGCTCGGAGGCGGTCGCCTCGCGCTCATCTTCAACAACGCCTCCATCGAGCGCGACCAGTTCCGGTGGGTGAAGAAGGGCGATGGCTTCCGCCGCAAGACGCTCCGTACGCCGCTTACGCTGGCCATATCGGAAGACAACGGCAAAACGTGGCCTTATATCCGCAACGTGCAGACGGCGGACCTGGAGTACAAGGAGCGCGAAGTCGGCTATTCGTATCCGTCGATTATCGCGCCCGGCGACGGGAAGCTGCATATCGCGTTCTCCTACTTGCGCAAGGCGATCAAATATGTTCGCGTGGACGAGGAGTGGGCAAGCCGGATGAGCTTTGCCGGGCTGTAACCGGCGACGGACTTTCAAAACGCGAGTCGGGGAAAGGGGCGGCGCGATGAACGAGCATCCCGTCGCGATCACTTGTTCGTTGAACGAGGAGGCGCTACTCAAGCTGGAGGCGGCCCTCAACGATGCCGTTTTCGAATGGAAGAGGGTTAATGCAGGATGAAGTCAGGAGGGGTTATGACCCGGAATTATACATTGAAAAGTCCTAACGGCACGAGGCTCGCGAATCTGATTGAAAGTCCCGAAGGCATCCGCCTCGAATTGCACGCCGAAGGGGAGCGGCTTCCTTATTACGATGGACATTTGGACCGGATGCTGCTCGCTTCGACCGGGCGGCCGTGGGACGATGAGCCGGTCCGGCCGGAGCGTCCGGCCATCGAGTTGGAGGACGGGCGGATTCGGATGAAAGGAAGCGTGCGGGGCGTCGCCGTGACGCTCGACTGGACGTTCGACGATCGCGGTCTGCTGCACGTGACGGCTTGCTGGACGAACCGCGGGGACCGCGTACTGCAGGACGCGGCGTTCGGCCTTGCCTTCGGGCTGGGGGACAGGGATGGGGAGAAAATAACGATCCCCCATATGATCTACAACAACAATCCGTCGGCCGATCCGCAGCGGGTCGTGCCGAAGCTTGGGACTGATCAAGGATTCGTCTGCGAGGAGCATCGGCTGCCGATCCCTTGTGCGAACGCGGAATGGACGGAAGGGGGCGAACCGAGGTTCCTGTCGCTCTTCACCATCCCTTCCTTCACGGAGACGGAGGACGGCGCCGTGCATTACGGATCGCTCGGCGTTCTGCGGCGGGGCGGCCGGTCTTCGCTCGCCGTCATGAGCGGCGTACTGATGTTCAACGGCGACAAGGACGTCTATTATACGGGCAAAAGCAAGACCGAACCGTATGCCGGCGGCTATGTGCGGCTCGGACCGGGCGAATCGCTGAAGAAGCGCTACGTCCTCGATTGGGGCAGGCTGCCGCAGCCGGGCTGGGGCTTTCGCGAAGCGGTCCGCAAGGGGCGGGAGCTGTTCAGGCCGCAAAGCTCCCGGCCGCTTACCCTGGATGATATCGTGCGGCTGAAGACGAATGCGTTGGACGATCGCTGGCGCGAGGAGAACGGTGCGGCCGGATACGTCAAATTCAACGATTCGAATGATTTCGGAAAGGTGAGCCGTCAGCCGTTCCACTTCCTGTACGGCTGGACGGGACAATGCCTGAAGCTCGCCTGGTGCGACGCGAAGCTCGGATTCGACGGCGGGGACGAGGAGCGCATCTCCCGGTGCGGGCGCGCCGTCGACTTCTATATACAGGGCAGCGCCACATCGGTTCCCGGTCTGCGAAGCTGCTCGTACGAGCTGGAGAGCCGGACGTGGGGAACGTTCAATCTGGGCGGCCGCCGCGGCGTCTCGAGCCGCGCCTACGGGGAGACGATCGCGGATCTGGCCGATATCGTACTGTTGTATCGGGAGCGCGGAAGGGAGACGCCCGAGGCGTGGACGACGGCGCTGCGCGAGGCGGCCGACTGGCTGCTCGGCTCCCTGCTTCCGTCCGGCATCTATCCGGCCGGCTGGCTGACGGACGGCGCGCCGTGCGACGATATGACGACCGCCGCCGGCATACCGTGCGTCGTCGCACTCATCAAAGCGCACCGGGTAACCGGCGACGCGCGGTACTTGCGCCATGCTGAGGAGACGTTTGAACGCTATTACGACCTGCACGCGCGCACGTTCGACCGGCCGTTCGCCCGCTCGACGCTGGACGCCCGCTGTGAGGACAAGGAAGCCGGCATGTATTATTTTATCGCCGCTTTCGAGCTGTTCGCGCTGACGGGCGACGACCGGTATCGGGAGCGGGCGGAAGTGGCCGCCGACTGGCTGCTGACGTTCGTCTATGTGTGGAATCCCGCATACGATCGGGGCTCCCCGCTGCGGGACAACGGGTTCTATGCCGTTGGATGGCCGGGCGTCAGCGTGCAGAACCATCATCTGGACGTCTTCTTCCCGGCGTACGAGATGTGGCGGTTTGGCCGCATGACCGGCAACGCGGAGTATGCCGACGCCGGCCGGCAGACGCTGGATGCGATGGGACAAGGCATCTGCACGAGCCCGGGGGAATGGGGCTTCACCGTCGTGGGAGAACAGGGGGAAGGGTTTTACCAGACGCATTACCATCAGCGCGGACACAGCAACGTCTGGAATCCGTCCTGGGTCATCGCGCTCGTGCTCGCAAACGCGCTGCGGCTGCGCGACGAAGCGGAATACCGTCGCGACGATTGCGGATAGCAGTGACGACGCCACGGGCGAGGCTTACCATTCGTCCCGCAAGGCGCGGGACAAGAAGGAGATGAGAACGATGCACGACGGATACGCGTCAGCAGGTTCTGCCAGGCCTCGGCTCGGCTTGCAGGGCTCCGTCGCGGCCTGGCAGGATCCGTGGGCGCGCGAGCGGTCCGACCGGATCATGCGAACCGGCACCGGCCGCATCGTGCCGTCACAGGATCCTACGCCGGACGCCGCCGCATTCGTGGCGGAGATGAAGCGGCTCGGCGCCGATTTCTACGTCCACCACATGTTCCCCGATCTGGCCGGTCAAGCGGACTTGATCGCGGATATGCGGAAGCACGGGATGGACGTCTGTCTGGGCAACGAATACGGCAACATTAACGGTCCCCATATCGAGGGGACGAACCGCTACGACGTGCCGGACGAAGAGCTGCTCGCGGTCGCCCGGAGCGGACGGTTGATCGGGCTTCTGTACGACGAACCGGAGCATCTGCAGATCAACGCGGCGCAATACCGGAAGGACGGCTTCTTCCCGCATTGGGGCGCGACGGACGGCCTGACGCCCGAACAGTCGGCGTTACTCGTGGCGAGCGCCGTAGCGGACCGGGTCGAACGGGTCAAGCGGCTGCTCGTGGAAGCGGGGATCGACCCCGCCTCCGTTCCGCTCGTGGCCGAGCACGTCTTTCCGGTCATGTTTCACCTCCATGCGCGGGGAGGCATGGCGCCCTGCCCGAAGCTGATGAAGGAATCGTTCCAGTCGCTGCAGCTGGCCGCCGCACTCGGCGCGGCGAAGCAGTACGGCCGTCCGTTGTGGATTTGCGCCGACCTGTGGGGGCCGGACGTCGGCCCTTGGTTCATCCGCACGCCGGGATTTCCGGGCCACTCGCCGGAGGAGTTCGCTTCCGCGCTGCGGCTCGGCTACCTGATGGGACCTTCCCATCTGTTCGTCGAAAACGCCGATGCGATGCTCCGATACGGCGACGGGAAGTTCCGCACGACGGAATTCGGCGAGGCTTGGCTCGATTTTACCCGCGGCTTCGTTCCTGCTCATCCGCTCGCCTGGTCGCATGCGGAGGCGGAAGCCGATATCGCGTTCGTCTTCGCCGACGAAGGCAACTACGGTCAGAACGCCCGTCTGCTCGGCAATCGGTCCGCTCCCGCGCCGGAGACGACGCAAAGCGTGTTCCACGTCTGGCATTTGCTCAGCCACGGGACGATTCCGGCGCACGGCAGCTGCATGCATATCCCCGGCTTTGATTTTCCGCGCCACCGGCTGAAGGCGGAAGTGCCGGACGACCGGTTCCCGCTGGAACGCGGCCCGGATTCGATCGGTCAGGGGATGCATCCGCTGTTCTATCCACTGAACAACGTGCTTGCGTTCGACGAATTCGCGGACGAACGTCACATCGGCCGGGCGAAGCTGGTTATCGCGGCCGGTTCGCGGATTTCCGCCCGGACGCTAGCCGTCCTGCGCAAGAAGGCAGAGGAAGGGGCCGTCGTCATTGCCGCGGATTGGCTCGTGCCCGCGGAGATGAAGGAAAGCCGGCTGACCGGCTCCGGTATGTGGCTGACGACGGGTTCCTTCCTGACGGACGACCGGGTGAAGGAGGCGACCGCCCCATTCCTTGGCAGCGGCGATTGCTGGAAGCAGCGCTTCGGCGAAACGGAGGTTCGGATGTACAAAGGGGATTCGGCTGGTTTTACGCTGGAATTCGAAATAGCTGAAAATAGTCAGATGTAACTCATCCGCAGAAGCGGCGCTTTTGCCGCGGGCGGCCCTGTGCCCAGCTTTGGTGGTCAAAGCCGGACACAGGGCCCTTCGCATTTTCGCGCTTGCTTCAACCATTCCCAAGGCCCCAGCTAATACGGTAAAATGGACTCGGGTAATGGAAAACATTGCAAATTTACTCACTGCTAAAGGTGAGGAGGAGACGATGGGCAAACGGGCCTACATCACCGATCTGGACGGAACCGTGCGGAATGCGCAGGATGCGATCAAGCGATTGGCGGATGAAATTGTCCCGTCCAACGACGAAGACGGTGTCGCGGCATATCTGGAAAGGGAGACGGGCGCTAAAGCAGTGCGGTAACGGAACAGGGGGAACGGGCATGCTGTGGCAAAAATGCTTGAAAATGACGGGCATTGTGCTGCTCACGACCATTTTAATTTTATTTGCTCTTGTTTGCGTGTTCGGCATACTTTTCTTTTTGGGTGTGCGGTACAAAGAGACGTTTATGCAATAGAGCCGGGAAGAAAGTCCGGCGACGCCATGGATGGCGCCGCCGGACTTTGCCGGACATCAGACGATGAAAGCTTGCCTGTTTACGGCGTCAGTTCGGGAGCGCGGCGATGATGGGTTTTCTGCTCGAACGCGTACGCCAGCTTGATCAGCGTCGGTTCGCTGAACGGACGGCCGATGAAGTCCATGCCGACCGGCATGCGGTCCGGTGTAAAACCGGCCGGTACGGTTACGGTCGGATAGCCGGTGAACGAGCTGAGCTTGAAGCCGTCGCCGATCGTCTGTTCTTCCCCGATTTTGACGATCGGATTGGCCGACGTCGGGAAGATGAGCGCATCGAGCCGATGATCGGCCATCATTTTGAGAACGGCTTGCTGGGCAAGACGCGTACGATACAGGACAATATCCTTATACGTCTCGTCATCGAGCGACTCCCTGTCGTTCCGTTCTTTCAGCTGTTTCGCCACGGAAGGATCGAACAGGCCGGAAGCCAATATATCGTCCAGCGTCTTGTACGGCCGGTCTTCTCCTAGACTTTCCAAATAATCGTTAAATTGGAATTTAAACTCCCAGGCGCTCAAACTTCCGTAGCTGTTGATTTCCTTGAAGTTCGGAATGGTCACATTGTCCACGATCGTTGCGCCTGCCGCCTCCATATCGCGAATCGCCTTTTCCATTACGTTCTGAATATCGGCATTCGTGCCGAATACCTCGCGGAGCACGCCGATTCTGGCGCCTTCCAGTCCGTTCGGGTCCAATACGTCCAGGTACGAATCCGGCACCATTCCGACGCTGGCGGCCGTCGTTACGTCCTGCGGGTCGTAACCGACCGTCGCGTCCAGAATGGCTGCGGCGTCCGCCACCGTCCGTGCGATCGGACCGCCCGTATCCTGCGTAAGCGCCAGCGGCATAATGCCGTCCCGGCTCGACAGGCCGATCGTCGGCCGAATGCCGACCAGGCTGTTAAAAGAAGCCGGCACGCGGATGGAACCGCCGGTATCGGTGCCCATGCCGACGGCGCCCAGGCTTGCGGCCACGGCAGCCCCCGTTCCGCCGCTGGAGCCGCCCGGTATACGGGTCGGATCGTACGGGTTAAGCGTCTGGCCGCCGGCGGAGCTGACTGTTGTATACCCGAACGCAAATTCATGCAAATTCGCTTTGGCCAATATAATGGCTCCGGCTTCCTTCAATTTCTTCACCTGAAAAGCGTCGTCAGGCGGAATGCTGTCCTTCAAAGCGAGCGAACCGCCGGTCGTAGGGATGTCCGCGGTGTCGAAATTGTCCTTCACGATAACCGGAATGCCGTGAAGCGGACCGCGAGGGCCGGTCTTTGCGCGTTCCTCGTCCAGCGCTCTTGCTATCTCCAGCGCCTTGTCGTTGATGCGGATGATCGAATTCAGCTTGGGGCCCTGCTTGTCATATCGTTCGATGCGATCCAAATAGAGTTCGACCAGTTGTTCCGCTGTCAATCGGCCCGCTGTCATGGCGGTTTGAATGTCGGCGATGGTAGCTTCGACCGGATTGAAAGGCTGCAGATAAAGGTAGAGACGGTAGGCTACGACGGCCGCCTCCGACCTTGACAGCGGTTTTCCATAACCGAATCGATGGCCGGAAACGCCTTTCATCAAGCCGGATGTCACAACGGTGCCGATAGAGGATGCGTCAGGCCCGCTCTGCGGAATATCGGTAAAAACGTTGCGGCCGATATACGGAACGTCGACGGCCTGATCCAGTATCGCCGCCGCCGTCTCCCGCTTAACCGTATCCTGGTCTGAGAGTGTAAGAAAGCGCAAGTCCGTCCCGGCAGCGTCGGCAGCGTCGTTTAAGAGCTCGGCAAATTCCGATTGCCGTAACGTTTCGTGCCCGTTGGCGGGTGTGATGTAGCCTTCGGGCGCCCAGTCCTGTTCCAGAAAAGCGGCCAGTTCAGGGCTGTACGGCGCCGAAGCAGGGGATGCTGCTTGCACGGGAGCGGCAAGCGGTACCAGCATAAGTGTGAAAGCGAGCAATAAGGATAACGTTTGAGTCCAGATCTTCCTCAATTCTTCCATTCCCCTTTCTGTATATGTAATATAAAATAACATATAATAGGGAATGGAGGTTGTAAATAGGACTAATTTCCTATAATATTTTGTTCGATGTTCTAATAAATTACTTTTTACGTAAGATAATGCGCAAAAATTCGAATACAATCTTTACGCTGATGCGCGAAAACGGCAACGACACAAACGCGAAATAGGTCCGGGGTTCTGATCGAGGTCTATAGACCTACCCGAAAGCGCGGCTCGAAACCGCAGGTATAGGCGTGCTGCGGTATGATGCTGATGCTGAATGCCCGAGTGATGTGAAACGCATTTTAACTTTTCTGAAAATTACCAATAATTCGTATTTTCAAATCCTTAAAAGCTGGTATAATCAGACTATAAATATTTACCAAATCTTATTGTGGGGAGGAAATTGATGTGGTTAGTATCAGGAAATGGCTGTCGCTTGTGCTGTATGTGATGCTTGTTGGCGCTTTATTGGCGGCTTGTTCGTCGGATAAAGGCGGCAGTACGACGACGGAAAACCCGCCGCCGTCGAATGAGCAAACCGATACCAATACGCCCGACGATTCCAAAGAAACGGACAATCCCCCGGCTGCCGAAGACGGTCCGGTAGACGGCGGAACGTTGACCTTCAGCAGCTTCTCCGATATCGTGACGATCAACCCGATCTTCATCAACGACACAGCCTCCAGCGATGCAGCCCATTTTCTGCTAGCCAAAGTGTATGACTTGGCCCCTGACGGCCAGATTATCGTCGAGCCGTGGTCGCTTGCCGCCGAACTGCCGGAAATTTCGGAAGACAGCAAGACGTATACGGTCAAGCTGAAGCCCGAAGCGAAATGGACTGACGGAACGCCGGTGACGGCTGACGACCTGATCTATACGATCGAGACGATCAAAAATGAGGATACCGGATCGCCGGCCCGCAGCGCGATGGAAAAAGTGTCCAAGACGGAGAAAGTCGACGACCACACGGTCAAGATCACACTATCCGAAGTATTCGCCCCATTCCAGTACTCGCTTGTTACCGAGCTCGCTCCCGCTCATATTCTGAAAGACGTGCCGGTCAAAAAGCTGCTCGATCACGAATACGGCAAAGATCCGGCCAAAACGGTGACGAACGGTCCCTGGAAGTGGACCGAATGGCAAAAAACGCAGCATCTCACCTTTGAAAAAGACCCGAACTACTGGGGCGCCACGAAACCTCACATCGACAAAATCGTCTACAAAATCTACGCGGATCAGAATACGGAAGTCCAGGCTCTGTTGAAAGGCGACACCGATCATACCTCCGCCATACCGGTCGTTCAAGTCGAAGCGGTAAAGAAAAATTCTTCCATCACGCTGATTCAGGAACCGGGTCCATCCTATGAATTTATCGGATTCAACTTCAAAGAAGACAACTTCCCGGATAAATTCGTACCGTTCGCGACCCAGAAAACAAGGCAGGCCATAGCCTATGCGTTAAACCGTCAAGGGATGGTCGACAACGTCCTGAAAGGAACGGGCGTTCTTATGAATTCGCCATTCCTGCCGGGCAGCTGGGCCGATCCGGGCGACAATGCCGTCAACTATGAATACAATCCGGAGAAAGCGAAACAACTGCTGGCTGAAGACGGGTGGGTACTGAACGAGAAAACCGGATTTTTGGAGAAGGACGGGAAAAAATTCTCGTTCGAGCTTCAGTACAACGCCGGCAACAGCCGCCGCGAAGCGATTTCGCAGGTCATTCAGAGCAATCTGAAAGAAGTGGGCATCGAAGTCATTCCGAAGGCGCTCGACTTCTCGATCTGGGTGCCGCAGCATCTGAACGTAGGCAAATACCAGGCGATTCTGCTCGGCTGGTCGCTGGAAGATCCGGACCCGAACGCGGACAGCATCTTCTCATCGAAGTTCTTCCCGCCTGCGGGTCAGAACATGGGTTGGTACAAGAACGAGAAGCTTGACCAGCTGTGGGTGGACGGCTATTCCACCATCGATCAGGAAGAACGCAAAAAAGTATACGCGGAAATCGGCAAAGAGATTTCGACCGATCTCCCCTATATTTTCCTGTACCGTTACGGCAACGCTACCGGTATCGGTCCGCGCGTCGCGTACGCGGAAGAAGACGCGCCGGTACCGACGCTGCCGAAAGGTTATTTCTACCATGTCATCAAATGGTGGGTCAAGTCGTAACGTTCGATTGCTTCATCGTTTACCGCAAAGGGAAGGGAGGCGCGCTTCTCTTCCCTTTTCAGGTACGGTCGGTCAATCATGACGGGAGGGACGACTTTGACTGAATATTTCATCCGCCGAATCATACAGTCCATCGTGGTGTTGTTTCTCGTTACGGTTGTGACGTTCGCGATCATTCATCTGGCTCCGGGCGGACCGACGGAAGTGCTGGTCGCTCCGGGCTTGTCGCCCGAAGCGTTCGAGGTGCAGAAGCGCAATCTCGGCCTTGACCAGCCGGCGCATATTCAGTATGTCCGCTGGATCGGCAAGCTGCTTCAGGGCGATTTGGGGAAGACGTTCAAAAACAGCGTGCCGGTGGGTGAATTGTTATGGCCGACGATCGGCAATACGTTCGTGCTGATGGGGGCCGCATGGCTTGTGGCGATGGTGATCGCCATTCCCTGGGGCATTTACAACAGCACGAGGGAATACGGGCTCTCCGATCAGACCGCATCGTTCATATCCTATCTCGGGTTTGCTATGCCGACTTTCTGGTTCGGCATCATTCTGCAGCAATATTTTTCTTTAAAGCTGAACTGGTTCCCGCTGTCGGACATGTGGACGATGGGCAAAAAAGGGGACATCGGCGATTTGCTCATGCATCTGGTGCTGCCGGTATGCGTATTGTCGCTCGCCTTCCTCGCCTACTATGTAAAGTATTCGCGTTCCAGCATGCTGGAGGTGCTGCAGCAGGATTACATCCGAACGGCCCGGGCCAAAGGCGTGCGGGAGAATCGGGTCATCTTCCGGCATGCGCTTCGCAACGCCCTGATCCCGATCATTACGATTATCGGACTCGATCTGCCGATGCTCGTATCCGGCGCGGCCTTGACGGAGAACGTATTCAATTGGCCGGGTATGGGACGGCTCTTTGTCGATATGGCGATTGCCAGGGAGTACAATGTGCTGATGGCTATCGTGATGGTGACTTCCGTTATGGTCGTCATCGGTAATTTGCTGGCCGATATTTTATATGCCGTTGCCGATCCGCGCGTAAAGCTGGGGCGTAAAGGGGGCGATACGGCATGAGCGGTGTCGTTCCGAGACAAGAGCCGACTTTGGCGGACGTTCCCGGCATGGGGAGCCCTGTTCCTCCGCCAGCCATGGATAAGCCGCAAGGTCCGTGGAAGACCGCCGGCAAAAGGTTCGTGCGCAATCCGTATGCGATGGGCGGGCTTGCCGTCCTGCTCTTTTTCGCCATCGTCGCCATTCTGGCGCCGGTCATCGCGCCGTACGAACCGGACAAAATCGATTTCATGAATACCAATTTGCCGCCCGGCACCAAAGGGTATCCACTAGGGACGGATGAGCTCGGAAGGGATATCTTCTCCCGCCTCGTGTACAGCAGTCAAATTTCGTTGACGGTCGGCTTTTCGGTCGCGGCGGCCGCGGTGCTGATCGGCTCGCTCGTCGGCGCGGTCGCCGGTTATTTCGGCGGATGGATCGACACGATCCTGATGCGGCTTGTCGACGTCATGAATTCACTGCCAAGCCTGTTCCTGAACATTCTCGTGCTGTCGATATTCGGCTCCGATTTCATTTATATGGTGCTGGTGCTTTCGTTTACCGGCTGGATGGGCGTCGCCCGTCTCGTGCGCGGTACTTTCCTGCAGCTTCGCGAAATGCAATACGTGGAAGCGGCGAGAGCGACCGGCGTGTCCAGCTGGGGCATTATGTTCCGGCATCTGCTGCGCAATTCCAGCCATCCGATTATCGTGAACGCGACGCTGATGGTCGGTTCGGCCATTCTGAGCGAATCCGCGCTCTCTTATCTCGGTCTCGGCATCCAGGCGCCGGAAACGAGCTGGGGGCTGATGCTGAGCAACGCGCAGGAGTTTATGCTCGTCGATCCGCTGCAGGCGCTGTATCCTGGACTGTGCATTCTGATCATCGTGCTTGCCGTCAATTTTATCGGCGACGGTATCCAGGATGCGCTTAATCCGCGGGAGAAGAAAACATTTTCGGCAAGGAGGCTCCGGCAATGGCGGAACAAATACTCGAAGTCAACGGGTTGACGGCAGGCTTCTTGACGGACAAGGGGATTGTGAAGGCGACCGACCGGGTTTCCCTGCGCCTCGAAAAAGGGCAAACCGTCTGCCTCGTCGGCGAATCCGGCAGCGGCAAGAGCGTCACCTCGCTGGCGATCATGCGGTTGCTCGACTTTGCCGGCGGGGCAATCCTGGAGGGGAATGTCGTGTTTCGCGGGGAGGATCTTGCTTTCAAATCGCAGGAAGAGATGACGCGTATCCGCGGCAACCAGATCGCGATGATCTTTCAGGAGCCGATGTCTTCGCTGAATCCGGTATTTACAGTGGGCGACCAGATCGCCGAAACCTTGATGCTGCACCAGAAGATGAGCAGGTCGGCCGCGATGAAGGAAGCGGTGGAACTGCTGCGTCTCGTCGGCATCCCCGATCCCGCCATGCGGGCCAAGCAGTATCCTCATGAGCTGTCCGGGGGGATGTGTCAGCGCGTCGTCATCGCGATCGCGCTTGCCTGCAAGCCCGATCTGCTGATCGCCGACGAGCCGACGACGGCCCTGGACGTCACGGTGCAGGCGCAAATTCTCGAATTGCTGAAGCGGCTGCAGCAGGAGCTTGGCATGACGATTTTGCTGATTACGCACGATATGGGCGTTGCCGCCGAAATGGCCGACCGCATCGCCGTCATGTATGCGGGCGCGATCGTCGAGGAAGGGGATGCGGCCGATATATTCGACCGTCCGAGCCATCCTTACACCCAAGGATTGCTGCAATCGATCCCCGGCTTCGAAGGGGAACGCGGCACGGAGCTGTATACGATCCGGGGGACGATCCCCCCGCTCAGCCGACTCCCTTCCGGCTGCCGGTTCCATCCGCGCTGCCCGCATGCCAAGGACAGATGCGCCCGCGAGGAACCGGGTTCGTTCCGGATCGGCGGAGATTATCGCGTGTCCTGCTGGATGTACGAGAACGACGGCGCGCTTGCGGTCTGGAGCGAACAGCTTGCGCCGGTTCAGACAGGGGAAACGGAGGGGGATAGGACATGAGCGCCGGAACGTTGATCGAAATGAAGGGCGTGAAGAAATATTTCCCTATTCATAAAGGGATTCTGAACCGGGTAGTCGGCCATGTGAAAGCCGTCGACGACGTCTCGCTGACGATCCGCAAAGGGGAAACGTTCGGTCTGGTCGGCGAATCGGGCTGCGGCAAATCGACGCTCGGCAGAGTCATTCTCCGCCTGCAAAACGCGACGGATGGCGACATTCTGTTCGACGGCCGCAGCGTCCGCACCATGAAAGCGAGAGAGCTGAGGGAGCTCCGTCAGGAAATGCAAATTATTTTCCAGGATCCGTTCGGCTCCCTGAACCCGCGGTTTTTGGTACGCGACATTATCGGCGAGCCGCTGCGCGTTCATATGAAAGCGTCCCGGAGCCAAATCGATGCGAGAGTCGTGGAGCTGATGGAACTCGTCGGCCTCGACGCCTCCAGACGAAACCGGTACCCGCACGAATTTTCCGGCGGACAGCGGCAGCGGATCGGCATCGCCCGGGCGATCGCGCTGAATCCGCAGTTCATCGTGGCGGACGAAGCGGTATCGGCGCTGGACGTGTCCGTTCAGTCGCAGGTGCTCAATCTGCTGATGAAGCTGCAGAAGGAGCTGGGTCTGACTTATCTGTTCATTGCGCACGGGCTGAACGTCGTCCGCCATATTTCTGACCGGGTTGGCGTCATGTATTTGGGCAAATTGGTTGAAGTGTCGCAGACGGAGGATCTGTTCGCCCATCCGCTCCATCCTTATACCGCAGCGCTGCTGTCGGCGATCCCGAAGCCGCATCCGCGTGCGAAGAAGGAGAGAATCGTGCTGCAAGGAGACGTTCCGTCGCCGGCCAATCCGCCGTCGGGCTGCCGCTTCCATCCGCGCTGCCCGTTTGCCCGGGAGAAATGCAAAGCGGAGATTCCGCCGCTTGAGGAAATCGCCCCGAACCGGCAGGTGGCGTGCCATTATCCGCTTGTCGGCTCATCCGTCGGCGTATAAAGGGCGCAGGATGCGGCAATCTCCTTTCCGCGAAAGGAAATATGCGGTATATTATGCTGCGGGAAATTCGCCGTGCAGCGGTCCCGGCTGAATGACCCGCCGGCGTGATAAAAAAGTTGCAGCGACATGCGCTTGGGAGGGATTACGATGACAACGGCTGTTTTGCCCGAGATGACGCCGGTTATCGTCGAGCATGGCGAACTGAAGCTGATCGGCATTCCGTGCGTCGGCCTGAAAGCGATGAAGAGCAAGTACGAGAACGCGAAAGAAGGGCTGCTGGCCGTCAGCGGTTACTTGCCGCAGGTCGTCAATCCAGGGGTGCTGTACGGCATGTGGCCGAATGCCGAATCGCAGAACAATCCGGATACGCACGTTTATATTTTGTGCCTTGAGGTCAGCACGTTCGACGGAATACCGCCGTGGTTCGTCCGGCTGACCGTCCCGCCGCAAAAATGCGTCGTCGCGGCCAACGGCAGCGGAAATTACGATGCGGCTTCCAAGGCGGTTGAAGACTACATCAGAGAGAACCGGATCGCTTTCGACCGTACGCCGCGCGATTATGTAATCTGCGAGCGCTATCATCTGGATGGCGAAGGCTTTGCCAAATATTCGCTGCCCATCGAGTAGTCTATAACTAAAGAATCGGATCGGAAATTGCGGCGTATGACGCGCTCCGCCCGATCATCTGAAGCAGCCGGCCGGGCGGAGCGGCGTAACGCTAGCGCATAGCATCCGGACGGTAAAGCGCGAGACTGCCGGGAATCGATTCCGGCAGTCTCTTTTCATGCTTCGTTATACCGTCCGGACGCCGCGAATGATGACGTCGAGCTGGCGCGCCGTGTCGTATACGGCCTGCAGCGGATCGGCGCCATAGACGCCGATCTCGGCGGTGAGTGTATCGTCGTACCCGATATCCCGAAGCGCGGCCACGACTTCTGGCCAGTTGACGTCGCCGGCCAGCAGCGGGACGAAGCCGCCGCCGTTGCCGACGGCGGTTTTGAAATCTTTAACGTGAATTTTAAAGATGCGGCGGCCGAGAATACGGATCCATTGCTGCGGGAAGCCGTACGCCAGAATGTTGCCGACATCGAAATAGACGCCGGCATACGGCGAAGCAAGCTCGTCGACGAAGCTCCGCATCTCCAGCGGGGAAAGCAGAAACTTGTTCCACACGTTCTCGATGCCGATCCTGACGCCGCGTTTCTCCGCTTCGGGCACGAGCTTCTTCAGCTCCTCCAGGCTGCGGTCGTAGCATTCGTCATAAGGAGCCGTCGGCGTGACGGCGCCGGGCACCACGAGTACGGTGTCGGCCCCGAGCCGCTCGGCCAGCTCGAGCTGCTTGACGACGATGCGGCGGCCTTGCGCCCGGACATCGGCATCTTCGGACGACAGCGGATGTCTCCACAGCAGCGATGTGGAGACGCTGCGAAGCTTCAGCCCGCGTGCCGCCGCCTGCCGCGCGATCGCGTCCGCCTCCGTCGGCGTCGTCTCCATCGTCAGTCCGGCGGAGCCGGGCGGGTTGACATTGAGCTCTACGGCGTCGTAGCCTGCCTCGCGGCTAACGTCGAACAGCCTGTCAAGGGACGTTCCTTCGGGAAAGCACCACTGATTGACGCTTTTCAGCATAGCAGGCGCTCCTCTCGCCGCTTAAACCGCGGCTTTGCTGGCGCCGATCGCGACCTGCCTGCCGGTCCGGGCCGATTCATTGGCGGCGAGCGTCACCTCAAGCGTGGCGAGCGCATCGTCGAAGCCGCAGCGCACCAGCTCCTGGCGGCCGGTCCGCACGGCTTCGACGAACGCGCGGTCTTGCTCGAAATAAAAATCGGTGCCGCATTTCTCGCTTATATTTTGCCGGTCGTCGACAATGGTAAGCGAAGTGCCGTTTCCGTCAAGGGATACGTAGAAGTCCGGACCGATCACCTCGACCTCGGCGCGTCCGAACCGGCGGGACATGCAGCCGGTGTTGATCGTGCCGATGGCGCCGGATTGCAGCGAGAACGATACGACGCCCACATCGGGAATCGTCGCATCGGGCGCTTCATTCCGAATCGAACGCTGCGCGTAGCGTGCCTGGACGTCGCGGAATTCACCGGCCACATAGCGGACCAGATCGACCTGATGGGTGGACTGGTCGACCAGCTGCCCGCCGGATTGCTCCATCTGATGGAACCATCTTACGGGCGGCAGGCTGCCGATCCGGTAGGCGAGCACCATGTCCGGCGTTTTGTCCGCCAGGTAGGCTTTCGCTTTTTGCACCGTTTCGAGATATCGCAGGCAGTACCCGACGGCATGAATGATGCCCGATTCCAGGATGAGACGGCTGTTTGTCCGCGCCTGCTCGAGATCGAGGCCGATCGGCTTCTCGGCGAACAGATGAATGCCGTTGGCTGCGGCTTTCTTCTCGACTGCTCCGCGGGTAAACTGCGGCGTGCACAGGAAGAGCGCGTCGATTGCGCCGGAATCGAGAAGCTCGTCCGCGCTGCCGAACGGCGCCGCGCCGTAACGCTCGGCGATTTCGTTCATTCTTGCCGGATTGGCATCGTAAACGGCGGTCAGTTCCGCATGCCCGATCTTCTGCAGCTTCTTGATATGATGCTCGGCCATGCCGCCGACGCCGATAAATCCGATTCTCACGTTGCCCATGTTCATATCCCTCCCGGATACAATAGTTTCCAGGAACAACTTTAGTGGATATGCCCGCAAATGTCTTTATCGAAATCGCCCCGGAATTTACGCAAAAAAGACCGTTTACAGCAGCCCGACGGTCTTGCACAACCGGTACAAATAATAGACGCCGCGCGTTTGCTGCCGGATTCTGTAGTTCAGATACGCGAGCGAATCTCTGAGGATGGCAGAGCCCGGAACGCCGGTTTCGTTGGAAGCCTCCCCGATCGTCATCGTTTTTTTCACGATATCCATACCGAAGCCGGGCCGCATGGCACGGAAGCATTCGAAATACGCGGCATGCTCCTCGGTGTAGAGCCGATAGCCGCTGGCCGTCCGCTCAGGGGGCGGAACGATACCCCAGCTTTCATAATGGCGGAGCGCGCTCGTGCTGCTGAACCGGCTGGTCGACGCCGGGAATACCGTCATTCTTGTCGAGCATAATCTGGATTTGATATGGCATTCCGATTGGGTAATCGACATCGGTCCGGAAGGCGGAGAGGCGGGCGGTCGATCGTCGCCGAAGGAACGCCGGAGGATGTCGCGGGGGAATCCGTCGTCGCATACCGGTCAAATTTTGAAAGAATACGCATTGTCGCCATAGATGGCGGGAGGGGATGGAGCGGCGAATCGGCCGGAAGCCGGTTATTTCATGTTGTCGTTCGTCCGGATTTGCCGCTTCCGCCAGACGGAAGGGGAGATGCCTTCGGCAGATTTGAACCATTGGGAGAACGAATGGAGCCGGTGGAAGCCGACCTGCCCGGCGATTTCGTTCAAATCTTTGTCGGTTGCGCTCAGCAGCCATTTGGCCTCTTGCATCCGGCACTGCTGCTGGTACTGCTTGGGGCTCATGCCGTAAATTTTGTCGAACGTGCGCCGGAATCCGGATACGGTCATGCCGGCCAGCTCGGCGAGGTCTGCCATCTGCACGCTCAGCCGCAAATTTTCGCGCAAATAATCGGCGGCTTTCGTGATCGTCATCGCCTGCAGATCGGTCTTGGAATGCTCGTGCAAAAACAGCAGCAGCATTTCGGTCCAGACGGCGAAATGCCGCGCTTTATCCTTCAGCGTCGAAGAGGAGATGCGCAGCCATTCCCGGAACAGCATTTCGAACCGGTCGCGGTCGATCCGGGACAACGCATACAGCTTCGGCGTCCCGGAGTCTCGCAGCAGCCTGTCCGCAATGTCGCGCAGCGCCTCCGGCATTCGCTGCAGATGCATGACGCCGAAGCGCACTTTGGTGACGGCTTCGAACCGGTGCGATATGCCCGGAGGAATGACGACGACATGACCGGATTCGATATGGAGCGCCCGTTCCGTCCATTCGAAAATGCCGCGCCCTTCCAGCACGATTTCGATCTCGAGCGTCGTATTGGTATGGAAGCCGTCATCGTACCAGGTTTCGTCGAACGACGCGATGAAGCTGCGAATATCGAAAGCACTGCTTTTCATGCCCGATCCTCCCCGGCTTGCCGTGTCGCCGTACAACTCATGATGTGCCTAGCATAGCATATTTTCGCTTCCGGCTGAACGCCTGTGGGGAAAAAGCAGCCTCTTGCCGCGACCGGTGCCGGCGGCCGCAGACTTCGGTTCAGGCTTCCAGGCAAGGCTTCCGTTCACGGCTTCCGGGCAGGATTCGGCGGGGCGGCGGAGAACATGTATACGGACGGCATTTCCGTTCGGGCAACGGAAAGCCCGGATGTTGAGGAGGCGAGCGATGAGAGCGATTGTGTTTGACTTTGACGGACTGATTATCGATACGGAGACGCCCTGGTATGAAGTTTTTCGCCAAATCTACCAGGAGCACGGCTGCGAGCTGCCGCTGGATCAATGGCTGCTGTGCGTCGGCACGACGTTCTCGTCGTTCGATCCGTACGAGTATCTGGAACGCCTGCTGAAGCGCGAATTGGACAGGAAGCGGCTGCAGGCGATCGGCGAACGGAAGCACCGGGAGCTGATGGAGAAGCAGGACATCCGGCCGGGCGTGCTCGATTATTTGACAAGCGCCAGAGAGAGCGGGCTGAAGATCGGGCTTGCGTCCAGTTCGTCCGGAAGCTGGGTCGAGCCTTTCCTTCGGAAGCACGGCTTGTACGGGTATTTCGACGCGATTGTGACGGCGGACCATGTCGCCAAAGTGAAGCCGGACCCGGAGCTCTATATTAAAGCGTTGGATGCGCTGGGCGTATCCGGGGACGAAGCGGTCGCCTTCGAGGATTCGCTGAACGGTCTGAAAGCCGCGCGCGCAGCCGGACTTCACTGCGTGATCGTGCCGAATGCGATTACCCGCCATCTCGAATTCGACGATTACAGCATGCGCTTGTCCTCGATGAGCGAGATGAGCCTGAGCCAGGTGCTGAAACGGCTGAAGCCGGCATGATAGCGTCATAGCGTCGCGGGATAGGCGGACGGATGCCCGCCGGATCGAGCGCCGCTTATCGTTTATTTCAGGCTCGTCGTGCGTCTTTTGCCCCGCCCGGCCGCCAGCCGCTCGGAACGCAAATAAACGATCAGTCCGGCGATGACGAACGCGCCTCCGATCAGCTGGAAGCCCGTCACCATTTCGCTGAAGATCAGCATGCCGAGCAAGCTGGCGCCGACCGGCTCGGCGAACACCGCCATGGAGATCGTCGTAGGCTGGACGTATTTCAGCAGCCAGTTGAAAACCATATGGCCGAGCATCGTCGGCACGACGGCAAGCAGCAGAAAAACGAACCATTCCTTTCCGGCATAGCCTGTCATCGGAATGTTCATGATCCAGTTGTAAACGGTGAAGAACAGCAAGCATATGGAAAATACGATCATATTGTACAAATACGTGGACACGCGGGTTAAAATGCGCTTCGCAATTAATAGATTGAACGCGATGGCGATCACACTGAGAAAGGACAAAATGTCGCCGGACAGGGCGGCATGCGAAGCCCCTTTATCGCCGGTTCCGACGATGATCGCACCCGTTAACCCGACCGCCATGCCCAGCAGCGCGAAGCGGTTCGGCTTGTCCTTGAACGCGATCAAGGCGCCCAGCATGACGAAAACCGGCTGCAGCGACAAAATAATCGTCGAGCTGGCAATCGACGTATAGTTGAGGGACGACATCCATAACAGGAAATGCAGCGCCAGAAAAAAACCGGCCGCGCCGAGCAGCAGCCAGTCTTTGCCGGCAATGGCGCGCGCCGATGGAAGCCGCCCGGTCCCGAGCGGCAGCATGATCGCAATCGTAAACAGCATGCGGTACATCCCTTGCACGGAAACGGGCGCGTCCGACAGACGAACGAGAATCGGCGCGAACGAGATCGCGGCCATGCCCGCCAGAAGCGGAAGAAACAGCGGGACCGGCAACGGCGATGACGGTTTCATTTTGCTAATTCGAACCCCTTCCTCGAATGCGGCTACCTCATTGTACTGCCGGCCCGATCGGCGGTCAACAAAAAAATAGCAAAAAAGTGCTTGCCAACTCTACCAAACTCATGTTATATTAAAATTCCGTTCGGTAAAAATGAGGCCCGTTGGTCAAGGGGTTAAGACACCTCCCTTTCACGGAGGTAACAGGGGTTCGAATCCCCTACGGGTCACCAATTTTGGCCGGGAGCTGTGGTGTAGAGGCCTAACATGCCTGCCTGTCACGCAGGAGAACGCGGGTTCGAATCCCGTCAGCTCCGCCATCTCCGCCATCTCTCAATTGAATATGCGGTCGAATCGTTTTAAGAATGAAAAGGCTCGTAAATCACGTTTGTGTGATTTATGAGCCTTTTTTGCATTTTGGGGACAGGCAAGGAAAATTCGCGGATGCGGCAAAAGGGGTTGGCTCCCGGCCATTTTACGGCTTTCGGGACAACCCTTTTTTGATTTTAAAACCATATCCATTTTGATATTATCAAAACAAATATGACGATACAAAAATAATTATTGCTTTTTCAAAATGATTCATTATAATTAAAGCATACTTAACTCATAGGATTAATTCATAATTGAGGGAGAGAACAATGAAAAAAACGTTGAGTACACTCGCAATCACAAGTTTGCTTATGGGGGTATTAAGCGGATGCGGCGCAAACGGCGCGTCGACGGCCGGCAGCGATACGATCCGGATCGGTCTGGCCGCTCCGATCTCCGGCACGCAGGCGCAATACGGCACGGCTTTCAAGAACGGGGCCGAGCTGGCGGCGGCGCAGATTAACGGTGCGGGCGGCATCGGCGGCAAGCAGGTCGAAATCGTGATCCAGGACGACAAAGGGGATTCGAATGAAGCGGTTAACGTGGCTAACAAGTTCGTGACGGACAAAAGCATTTTGGCCGTCGTAGGCCATTTTAACAGCTCGGCCACCTTGGCGACCGCTCCGGTTTACAACAAGGCGAAAATTGTTCAGGTATCGCCGTCGTCCAGCGCTCCGGGCGTTACGGATGCCGGGGAATACACGTTCCGCGTCATTACGACGGACGCGTTCCAGGCGGATTACCTCGCAGGCTGGTCCAAAGAGCTGGGCTACGGCAAAGTCGCCTTGATTTACGAGCAGTCCGATTTCGGGCTGGGGCTGCTTGACGTCTATAAGCGGTCCGCTCCGGCGAACGGTATTGAAGTGGTCGCCGCGGAAGCTTATAATCCCGGCGATCAGGACTTCAGCACCGTCTTGACAAAGATTAAGGACAAGCAGCCGGACGCCATTTTTATCGGCGGTTTCTATAATGAAGCCGCCCTGATCGCCCAGCAGGCCAAGAAGCTGAACCTGGACGTCGATTTTATCGGCGTGGACAGTTTGTATTCGGAAGCGCTGCTGGACCTGGGCAAAGAATCGGTCGAAGGCTTCAAGCTGATCGGCTTCTTCTATCCGGGCGGCGATAACGCCGAGGCCATCCGGTTTAATGAGGAATATCAGGAAAAATACGGCAGCAAGCCGGATACGTACGCTGCCTACGCTTATGTCGCGACCTCCGTCATCCTCAAGGCGATCCAGGAGCAGGGCGCCGATCGGGAAAGCATCAAAACTTATCTGGAGACGTTAAAGGATTACAAAAGCGCCACCGGAGTCATCAGCTTCGACGAAAACGGCGACGTTGTGACGGTGCCTTCGCGGTTGACCGTGCGCGGCGGCCAATTTGAACTGTATCAATAATGAAAGTGACGAGCAGGAAAGCCTATTTCCTGCTCCCCGGCTTTGAAAGGATGTTGTTATGCTTCTTCAGCAATTGACCAACGGACTGACGATCGGCATGATTTACGCCCTGATCGCCCTCGGCTACACGATGGTGTACGGGATCTTGAAAATCGTCAATTTCGCGCACGGCGATATTTTTATGATCGGCAGCTTTTTGGGCCTCTTTTTTATGCAGGAATTCCGGCTTCCTTTATACCTTGCGTTTCTGCTGGCGGCCGCGGCGACGGCGATAATCGGTGTCCTGATCGAAAGGTTGGCCTACCGTCCGCTGCGGATGGCGGACCGGATCGTGCCGCTGATCAGCGCACTCGGGGTGTCCACGCTGCTGGTCAGCCTGGCCCAGAAGCTGTGGGGCACGGAAATGCATCCTTTTCCGACCGCTTTCGGCAGCCGTACCTATACGTTTGGCAATGTTACCTTTTCGGAGATCCAAATTTTAATCCTGGTGTTGTCCTTCGTATTGATGCTGGCCCTCCAGCTGTTCGTGACACGGACGAAGACGGGGATCGCCATGCGGGCCACCTCGATGAGCCTGACCCACGCCGCGCTGATGGGGATCAATACGAACCGGATGATCAGCCTGGCGTTTGCGATCGGTTCGGCGCTGGCTTCCTGCGCCGGGATCATGGTCGGCATTTATTACAATGCCGTGTATCCGACGATGGGCTATATGGCGGGGATCAACGCGTTTACGGCCGCGGTGCTCGGGGGGATCGGGAACATCCCGGGGGCAATGCTGGGGGGCGTGCTGCTCGGTTTGGTCGAAACGCTCGGCGGCGCGTACATTTCCACGCAATACAAAAGCGTTATCTCGTTTTCCATTTTGATTATCGTGCTGCTGGTCAAACCGTCGGGCATTCTTGGCAGCAAAGAGATCAACAAGGTATAGGTGAGGGGCATGAAAAAGAAAACGGCCGTTGTTGCCGCGGCTGCGCTGGCCATCGTCATGCCGATCGCGCTCCGTCTAATCAATGATTATCTGCTGCATGTCGTCATCATGATCGGTATTTTTTCCATACTATCGCTAAGCCTCAATGTGATCATCGGTTATGCCGGGCAATTTGCGCTCGGACACGCGGCTTTTTACGGAATCGGAGCTTACGCCGCGGCGCTGCTCATGCTGCACTTCGACCTGTCCTTTTGGCTTGCGCTTCCCGCATCGGCGGCGATCGCCGGATTGTTCGGCTTCATCTTGGGCAGTCCCGTGATCCGGTTAAGGGGGGACTATTTGGGCATCGTCACCCTGGGCTTCGGGGAAATTGTGCGGCTGATTTTTGTCGGTTGGGTGGATGTGACGCGCGGGCCGATGGGCCTGCCGGGCATTCCCGCCCCTGCGCTCTTCGGATTTACATTCAGCGGGAAGCTGGAGTTTTATTATTTGATTTTGCTGCTGGCGCTGATCGCCTATTTCGTGATCCACCGGCTGGTTCATTCCGGGGTGGGACTCAGTTTGCTGACGGTCCGCGAGGACGAGACGCTGGCACAGTCGATCGGCATCCGGCCGAATTACTACAAGCTGTTGGCTTTTACGGTCGGGGGATTTTTCGCCGGCGCGGCGGGCGCGTTCTGGGCCAGCTACATTTCTTTCGTCAGTCCCGACGCTTTCCGGTATTTGGATTCGGTGAACATTTTGGCGATGGTCATTTTGGGTGGAGCGGCAAGCCTGCCCGGTTCCGTCCTCGGGGCGGTGATTTTGGTGGCGGCTCCCGAAATTTTAAGATACGTCAGCGATTACCGGATGATTTTGCTGGGTCTGGCGATTGTGCTCATGATGATTTTCAAGCCCTCCGGGTTTTGGGGAGAGGAGCATCGGAGGTATAACTTTTACGGAAACGTGCGGAAGGGCGAGAGCAAGTGACGGACATCATACTCGAACTCAAGCAGGTGTCGGTGAATTTCGGCGGACTGGCCGCGTTGAGCGCGGTCGACCTGAAGGTGCGCCGCGGCGAGATTTTAGCGATTATCGGCCCGAACGGTGCGGGAAAAACGACCCTCTTCAATTTGCTTACGGGGATCTATCGGCCGACTTCGGGGACGATCGTCTACAAGGATAAAGTAATCAACAAGCTGAAGCCTTATCAACGGGCCCGTCTGGGCTTGGCGCGAACCTTTCAAAATACCCGGCTGATCAAAAACATGACCGTGCTCGAAAACGTGCTGGTGGCCCATGCCGAGTGCAATCGGGAAGGATTATTTGCGGCGGTGTTCAAACCGCAAGCGGTTCTCCGCCGCAAGCGCGACGCGATCGTGCGGGAGTGCATGGAGAAGCTGGCCATGGTCGGCCTGGAGCATAAACCGGATGCGCTGGCGGGCAGCCTGCCCTACGGGGAGCAGCGTTTGCTGGAAATCGCCAGAGCGCTTGCGACCGGCTGCGAAGTGCTGCTGCTCGACGAACCCGCCGCCGGAATGAATGCCGTGGAAAAAGCGGAGCTGGTGCAAAAAATCAAGCAATTGTCCAAGCAGTTCCGCATTGAAATGATCTTGATCGAGCATGACATGGGGATGATCATGGAGATTTCCGACCGGATTGCCGTGCTGAATTACGGCGTGAAAATCGCCGAAGGCAGCCCGGAGCAAATTCGGCGGGACCCGAGCGTCATCGACGCATATCTGGGCGGGGAGGTCGATGAGCCGTGACGGACGGTGCGAACAAAGGGAAGATTCTGGAAATCGACGGACTGCAGGTCAGCTACGGCGCCGTTCAAGCCGTAAAGCAGTTGAACCTGGACATCGGGGCCGGCGAAATCGTGGCGCTGATCGGCACGAACGGCTCCGGCAAGACGACCACGCTGCGCAGTATTTCCGGGCTTGTCGCGAATACGCGGGGCAGGATCCGGTTTGCGGGCGCGGATATTACGAAGCTCGCGCCGCATCGCATCGTCGGGCTGGGGATTTCCCAGGTTCCCGAAGGCCGGGGCATCTTTCCCGATCTGACGGTGCTGGAAAATTTGCGGCTCGGAGCTTACGTCCGCCGGGACAAAGCGGAAATCGAGGCGGACATTCGCCGCATGTACCGGTTGTTTCCGCGATTGGAGGAGCGGAAAAAGCAGGCGGCGGGAACGATGAGCGGAGGCGAGCAGCAAATGCTGGCCATCGCCCGCGCCTTAATGGCCAGACCCAAGCTGCTGCTGCTGGACGAACCGTCCATGGGCTTGGCTCCTCTGGTGGTCAAGGAAATCTATGCGGCCATTCGGCAAATCAATCAAGACGGCGTATCCGTGCTGCTGGTGGAGCAAAACGCCAAAATGGCGTTGGGAGCCGCCCATCGCGGTTATGTGATGGAAACGGGCCGTATTGTCGTGCAGGGCACCGCCGCGGAATTGAAAAGCAACGACGTGGTCAAATCCGTCTACTTGGGATCAACGGAGAGGGCCGGTCGAGCTGGGATTTAGTTACATGACTTTGATAGAATTTTTTCAAGGAGGCTATATCATGGAGGAACATTCCGCAGAGAAGAAACCGCAACAAAAGTTAAATCACGATGAAAGCCTGGACCCGGTCGATCCGTATACGATTATGGCCAAATTGTTCGCCCACTTGTCCAAAGCGGTCGTGGACCGTTTCGGCGAAGCAGGGAAGGAAGCGATCCGCGAAGGGGTGCGCGCCTTCGGCGAGGAGCGGGGCCGGGATATCGCCCGGAGGGCGGCGGCTGCGGGACAGCCGAACGATATCCGCAGCTATTTGCCGAATTACGATATGGGCCGCAGCGATCTGTTCGAATACGTTACGGAATATCATCCGCTGGAAATCGAGCAAAGCTTCACCCGCTGCGCCTTCGGCGATCAATGGAAGAAAGACGGCATGGAGGAATACGGCATCTTGTATTGCCAAATGATCGATCCGGCGATTGCCCGGGGGTACAATGCCGATTTTGAAGTGGAGCACGACAAATATTTGCTTGAAGACGGATACTGCCATTTTCGCTTCAAAATGAAAGGCTCCGGGAACGGAAACGGCGCGGATGCGGAAAAGAAACGGGAAGGAGGCGGGAATCATGGCGATTAACGCCGGACGCCTGTGGAAACGGCTAATGGAACTCGGCGAAATCGGCCGGCGGGAGAGCGGGGGAGTCACCCGTTTTTCCTTTACCGAAGAAGAGCGTTCGGCCAAGGATCTGGTGGTGCGCTACATGCGGGAAGCGGGGCTGTCGGTGCGCGAGGACGCGGCCGGCAACCTGATCGGACGCCGGGAGGGAAGCGATCCCGGGGCCCCGGTCATCCTTACGGGCTCCCATATCGATACGGTGCCGGACGGCGGCAAATTCGACGGAGCCCTGGGCGTGCTCGCGGCGGTCGAAGCGCTGCAAGCGATGGAGGAGCAAGGCGTCGCCACCGTGCATCCGATAGAGGTCGCCGCGTTCACCGACGAGGAAGGCTCGCGGTTCGGATTCGGCATGCTGGGAAGCCGGGCCATGGCCGGAACCTTGCGGCCGGAAGACCTGGGGCACAAGGATGCGGAGGGGATTTCGATCGCGGATGCAATGAGGTCGGCGGGACTGCGGCCTGAACGCCTGCATGAGGCGGCCAAAGCGCCGGAGCAAGTCAAGGCGTACGTGGAGCTTCATATTGAGCAGGGGAAGGTGCTGGAAAATCTGGGTGCGCCGGTAGGACTCGTCACCGGGATTGCCGGACCGCTGTGGCAGCAGATCACGATCATGGGCCAGGCGGGACATGCCGGAGCGACCCCGATGAACCTGCGGAAGGATCCGCTGCAGGCCGCGGCCGAGGTGCTGAATTACATTTATGCGGAAACCGCGGAATTTCCCAACGCCGTGGCCACGGTCGGCAAGATCCGGACGCATCCCGGCGGAATCAATGTGATCCCGGGCGAGGTTCAGTTTTCGCTGGATTTGCGTGATATCGACGAGGCGGACAGAAACGCGCTGGAAGGCCGCATAAGGGATTACGCCAGCCAGGTGTGCCGGAAGCGCGGCCTGGAGCTCAAGATCGATTTGCTGCAAAGAGTCGCGCCGGCTCCAAGCTCCCCGGAAGTGAAGGAGGCCGTTGCCTGCGCGGGTCGGCTTGCCGGGCTGGGGGATTTGCCCGAGCTCGTCAGCGGGGCCGGTCACGACGGCATGCAGTTTAGCGGAAAGTGGCCGATAGGCATGATCTTCGTACGCTCCCGCGGCGGAATCAGCCATCACCCGGGAGAATGGAGCTCCGAAGCGGACTGCGGGTTGGGAGCCCTGGTGCTGTACCATGCCCTGCTGCGTCTGGCGCGATGAGCCTCGCCGGAAAAATGCAAGCGAATCGAGAGAGACGGCATATTTACGATTCCGCCGGAATTTTTCGGCGGGAATAAAGACGGACGAAGGCCGCCCGCACCGACCGGGACCCGGAACTGCTCCGTCAAGCGTTTCCCGTTTCGAGTCCTTTTTGAGGCGCGGATTGAAACCGGTAACCGAATTGATGGGAGATCGCTTCCGCCGCCGCAAGCAGATCGGCCAGAATGTTATCCTCCTGCTCCCGGATCCGCGCCAAAGAGCCGACTACGCTGATCGTGCCGACGATGCGATGGGAAGCGTCCTTGACGGGGGCCGCCAGGCTGTAAGCGCCCGGTTCGATTTCTTCGTCCTCGATGCCGTATCCCCGTTCCCGGATTTGCTGCAGGTTGGCGAGCAGTTTCTTTTTATCCGTAATAGTCTTATCCGTCAGCGCGGCGAGCTTATTGTTGTTCAGGAAATTTTGCAGCTCGGCTTCGGACATATACGCCAAAAATACTTTGCCGGAAGCGGAGGCGTGCATCGGCAGCTTATGCCCCGCTCTTGAACTGATAATGAAGTAGTTGTTGGGCGATTCGACCTTGTCCACGCAAAAAATCTGTTCGTGCTGGTACACGTATAAATGTGAGGTTTCATGATACTTTTTGGTCAGATCGGTTAAATAGGCGTGGCCGATTTCCTTCAGATCAAGGCTTTGCGAGACGAGGTTGGCCTTCAGCAGAAATTCCAGGCCCAGCTTGTATTTGCCGTTATCCGGATTTTTATCGATGTATGAATAGGCGCTAAGCGTATTGATCAAGCCGTACACGGTGCTGATATTCAAGTTCAGCTTCTCGCTGATTTCCGTCAGCGACAGTTGGACGTGCAGGGAATCGAAACAGTTGATGATATCCAGGGCCCGCTGTACCGATTGGATCAGGCGGGGATGTTTATCGCTCACGAATGGGTGCCTCCCGTTAAAACAAAAATTGGCTACAATACTATCTTCCCGTTTGGTTATGATCATGTCAATAGGGATTTGTTATTGTTAAAACGCTGTTGGTCAAAAAAAGAGAGCAGTTACGGTTTCGTTGGCGTGTGCCGGTGCATGAGGAAAACCGCATTCCGTCCGACGGTGCCCGTATTGGGAAATTTTCGATTGACTCTCTGTTGAAGGCGTGATATTATATATTTCGTTGCCGCAAAACTTGGCAGCGTCGGAAAAACGCGGTCGTGGCGGAATTGGCAGACGCGCTAGATTCAGGTTCTAGTGGTGTAACAGCCGTGGAGGTTCAAGTCCTCTCGACCGCACCATATTTAACAATGAACGAGCTCTTGAATTGTCCTTTGACGATTCAGGAGCTTTTTGTATTTTTGACGGCACTTGTTTGGGGGTTATGTTTGATCTGTTCAATCGCGTTGTTCTGATCAATGAGAGCGCATTATTTCCCATTCCCACCGCCACGCCCGTCAGGATGAGGCTGGTTGGAGACAGGTCGCTCTGGCGGCGATAGGCAAGCAGAAAAATGATCAGAGCGGCGGTGACCCCGCCGATGAAGGCCAGCGCGGGCAGCAGGAAGCGGCTTGGCAGAGATGTCACTTGAAATCCTGCGATGACGAGCATGACGAACAGTCCGGAGCCCGCACTGATGCCAAGTGTGCCGGGACTTGCCATGTCGTTGCGGAGCAAGGTTTGCATGGCCGCTCCCGCCAACCCCATAACGGTGCCGATAAGGATAGCCGGTACGATGCGAGGTATGCGTAACTGGAAGATTATCGTCTCGTTGCGATCCGTTCCTGCTCCGAACAGCACATCGAGAATTTCACCGAGCGAAAGACTCATTTTGCCGGTTGTTAGACTGATAAATGTGGTGAGCAGCAACAGGGCGACAATGATTCAATTCACCGCAAGTCCGCTAACTTTAAGTCGCTTCATGACCATTCCCCCCTGACTTTGCGGGCGATATACAGGAAGAAAGGCACCCCAACGACAGCAAAAATAATCCCGAGCGGCGTTTCGGAAGGACGATTATACAGTCTTCCGAACAGGTCGGCGAGAACGAGAAAGGCTGCTCCGTAAAGGGCAGGCATTGGTATGATGTAGCGGTAATCAACTCCGATCAGGTAGCGCGCCGTGTGAGGAATAATCAGCCCGACGAATCCGATTGGCCCTGCGATGACTACCGCGATTCCGGTCAGAATGAGGACAATCCAGGTTGCGATGAACCGTATTTTCCGCGCTTGCAGGCCGAGTTCAGACGCAACCTCCTCTCCCATGCTTAGCATCGTTACGGATCGGGACAACGCAATGGCTAACCTTCGAGAATGAAAAAGGGGGTGACGATGGCCAGTTTCATCCAGGTAGCGCTCGCTGTGAAGCCGGATGACCAAAGCAACATATCCTTGCCAATCCGATATTTGATGATGATGGCGGAGGTTAGCGCGCCGAACAACATGGATATGGAGATTCCGGCCAGTACGAGGTGTTGCGGCGTCATGCTGCAGCCTCCAACGGAAGCAATGATATACGTGATTGAAGTTGCCAACGTTGCTCCGACGCAGGAATAGACCATGTGCGTGATATAGGAGGAGCCGGGAAGAATGGCGAGACAAATCGCGATGCCGAAAGCTGCTCCGGAACTGATGCCCATAAAACCTGAATAAGCTAACGGATTGCGTGTAGTGCCTTGCATAATTGCACCACAAATTGCCAGGCTTGCGCCGACGACAATATCCGCGATTGTTCGCGGCAGACGAAGGGCGCGGATAATTTGATGCTCATTCAGGTCAGGATTGTATTGAAAGACCGCTTGCCATGCTATGGACAGACTCATCCGGGCAGCACCGAAGGAGATCGAAGCAGCGACCAGAATGAGCAGCAGGAGCGCCCCAATGACCATATACAGTGTGAAAAGCCGGGCGCCGTGAAGGCGTCCGGCCTTGGAGCGGGAGGGCAACATAAGCGACAGTCTTCCAGGCGATTGATGTCACGGATGAGCAGGCCCGAGTGACACAGATCCGACGGCTTCTGCTCCATAACTGCGGTCTGAAGCAGAGAGGCGAGTTGGATGCATATGAATTCAGAATCCGAAATCTCCAGTTTGCTCAATTTAGCCGGTCACAAGAAAGGATGGTTGATCTCAAGCGAGCTTTTTCTCGATCCTTTCCAGTTTGTTGCAGATCTCTCCGTTTATAGCGGTCTATCAAATCGTAGCGGAGTTGTCAGGCACGCGTGGGAGCCCGCAGATATTGACCAGACAGCGATTCAGAGCTGGGGAATGATCGCGTTCCTGGCTTTGATCGCCTTGCTGTATATCGGGGTGATGTGCTCGCATATCACCGCCAGCATGTCGGGTTTCGTCACGGAAATCATCGTACCGGTGATGGAGGTTTTCAGGTATATTCCGGCGTCTGAGGAACGGCACGCTGTTTAAGGCCTGTTTCCGCCTTCCCGGCCAGTCTGCCGCAACAATGTGCAAACCGGGCAAAAAGTTGCAATTGATAACAGGAAGCCCCATCCCTTAGCATATGTTGCGAGATGTTAGCAGACATGGCCATAGATGATGGAAAGGAAGGGGAAAGATGGCTTATTTCGATCAATATGAAAGCATCTGCTATCGGCTTCAAGGCGATGTGAAGGAGACGCTCAGAGCGATCGCGGACCGGTACATCGGCGCGAATCCGATGCATCCGCCGGTGTTCCGGGCGTTTCGCACCGACGGCTTCCTGCGCAACGCGGAATATCAGTACATATTTGATCTGGACGCAAAATATCCTTTGCTCAGGAACGGACAATTCGTATATGCCTGGGCGAAGCTGTGGAGAGATCAGGCGGCGCCGACGCGCTTCAGCGTCAATTGTTACGGGCCGGTCATAATTTACCTGAACGGCGGCCTCGTGTTCCAATCGAAAATCATGGATGATGTGTTTCCGGAACGAAAAAATGTGTTTGCCGCGGAGGCCGAAGCGGGATGGAACCATATCGTGATCCGCTTCATGAAGACGGAGACGGGCTGCGGCGGACGATTCGGCACCGGCTCGATCAAAGGGATGCCGTTTCATGTGGCCGCACCGACCGCGGAAAGAGGGGGGCAGGAAGGCTGGATCTATACCGAACCGCTAGACGAACCTTTGCCTGTGGCGTCGCTTCCCGGGGCGGACACAAGCAGCGAAGCCGATACCGGCCTCATCTGGCATCCCCGGCCGGAGTGGAGTGACGAGGAGCGGTCGATGGGGCGTTTCGCCCGCATCTTCGGCCCGGAGTGCGGACGACGGGCGTATGCCTGGACGAAGCTGGCGAACCGTAACGTCGAACAGCGGGAGATCACACTGGCGGGCCGGACGGTAGGCAGGTTGACCGTCTATATCGACGGGCGGGAGGTGTACGAATCGCCGGAGTCATCATCGACTGCGTCATCACCGACGCCATCGCCGGCCTCCATTGGAGTCGAGACGTTCCGCATCACCGTTCCGCTCTCATACGGCGAACACGATCTGCTCGTCCGATCCGACTGTACGGACGGCGACGCATGGGGCTTTGATCTCGAGCCGTCCGAGGCAGGCGTATCGTGCATGCTGCCCGTTCCCGTGCACGGCGCGAGAGACGCATGGCTGTATCTCGGCACGTTCCCGAAAGGGGGGAAGAATCCGCCGGCCGCGGACATCTGCCGGATGGATGCGCTGTTTCCCGACGGCCGCGGCGGCACATATTGGCGTCTGGATGAGCCCTATATGGTGGTCCGCCCATATCTGGAAAACGCGCACTTCGGCAAATGGAACTATCCCCTCGGCGTGACGCTGTACGGTATATTTCAAACGGGGCTCACCCTGGACGATAGCGAAATGACGGAGTATGCGCAGCGTCATATCGAGCTGTGTACGTCCTATGACGAATATGCGCTTTGGGATAGGGAACGGTACGGGGCGGCCGCCATCAATCATCAGCTGTCGGCAATCGACAGCCTGGACGACTGCGGTTCCTTTGCCGCCGCCATGCTGACGGTTCTGGAGCATCGGCGACTTAAGGGCGCAAGAGCGGCCGCGGATCGGGTGGCGCATTACATCTCCCGCGTGCAGGATCGGCTGCCCGACGGGGCGCTGTATCGCGTCCGCGGAAGCACGGAATTCATGAAGGACACGATGTGGTGCGACGATCTGTACATGAGCACACCTTTCTTGCGGCGTTATTATAAGCTGACCGGAGATCGCGCGTACCTGGACGACGCGGCGAAGCAATTTTTGCTGTACAAAAAATATTTGTATATGCCCGACCGGCAGATCATGTCCCATGTGTACGACTTCAAGTTCGGCAAGCCGACGGGCATCCCGTGGGGAAGAGGCAACGGCTGGGTGCTGTTCTCTCTTTCGGAGGTGCTCGAGACGCTTCCGGAAGATCATGAGCTTCGGCCTGAGCTGATACGGTTCTTCAAGGAGCTGTGCTGCGGCTATTTGCGGTTGCAGGGAGCGAACGGCTTGTGGCACCAGGTGTTGACGATGCCGGAATCGTATGAGGAGACCTCCTGCACCTCCATGTTTGTTTACGCATTCTCCAGGGGTATCCGTTTCGGCTGGCTGGACGACAAGCAATCGTATGCGGATGCGGCGCTGCGGGCGTGGGAAGGGATGACCAGGCGCGCAATTGACAGGAACGGCAACGTCTATGGAGTATGCCGCGGCTCAGGGTACTCTTTCTCTCCGCTGTATTATAAGGACGAACTGTCGTGGAATCTCAACGATACTCACGGCATCGGCATCGTGCTGCTGGCCGGCATCGAAGTGGTCCGCCTGCAAAGCTTCCTAGGAAGGTAGTGGGCGTACGGGAAAAATTCGGAATCGTCAAATGATGAAATGACCGTTAGGGAATCTCCCTGGCGGTTTTTTGTGCAGTTGAAGACTCGGTAATACTTCGCAGAAAAGCGTGTTAGCGTCCCGTCCGTCTAAAAAAGGCCAAACCCTTCAAAAAAGTCCAAACCGATAAAACGACGTTGACAAAAATGTCTTATTGTCGGTAAATGCAGCGGCCGATAACGTAATATTCAAGACATTATGCCGCGCTGCTTCTGCATCGGTTTTAAACGAAAGGCAGGGTTCTCAGTTGAAAAACAATATCGCGTTGGACACGCCGGAAGCGTCGGAAGCGCCGCAGGCGATTCGCAGCCCGGGCAAGGCGGCCATCCTGTGGAGAAACCTTTTGAAAGAGAAATATTTGTATATGCTCGCCCTGCCGGGGCTTGTCTATTTTCTTATCTTCAAATATTTGCCGATGGCCGGAATCGTGATCGCCTTTCAGGATTTTTCACCGTTTCTCGGCATTGCCGACAGCGCATGGGTCGGCTTCAGCCACTTTGAACGGCTGTTTTCGAATCCGGACTTCCCGATTCTGTTCCGCAATACGATGGCCATCAGTCTGATGAATCTGGTGTTCTTTTTTCCGATGCCGATCATCCTGGCGTTGCTGCTGAACGAAGTACGCAGCTCGCTCTACAAAAGAGCGGTGCAGTCGATTATCTACCTGCCACACTTTCTGTCATGGGTCATCATATCCACTTTGACGTTCATCATGCTTTCGTCGGACGGCGTCGTCAATCTTCTGATCGACCATTTCGGCTTCAGCAAACGCAATTTCCTGACGAATCCGGATATTTTCTGGTTCATCCTGACCGGTCAGACGATGTGGAAGGAAGCGGGCTGGGGGACGATCATCTTCCTCGCGGCCATAGCCGGCGTCAATCCTCAGCTGTATGAGGCGGCGCGCATCGACGGAGCCAGCCGCTTCCGCCAGATCTGGCACATCACGCTGCCGGCGATTCGCAACGTAATCTTCATCATGCTCATCCTGCGGCTCGGCGATATTATGGAGGTCGGATTCGAGCAGGTGTTCCTCATGTATAACGGCGCCGTCTCCGACGTAGCCGAGGTGTTCGACACTTATGTGTACCGGACCGGTGTGCAGCAAGGCCAGTTCAGCTACAGCACGGCGGTCGGGTTGTTCAAATCGGTCGTCGGTCTCGTGCTCGTGATCCTGTCCAACCTGCTCGCCAAAAAATTTGGCGAAGAAGGCGTCTACTAACACGAAAGGGGATGACAACGTGAAGTCAGGCAATCAAGATAGATGGTTTGCCCCGGCTAACGCCGTCATACTAGGCGCAATCGCGCTGTTGACGCTGTTTCCGATCTACTATGTCGTCGTCGTGTCGTTTACCGATCCGAATGAATATATTCGCAAGCCGCTGGTCCTGTTTCCGGAGAAGTGGTCGCTCGATTCGTACAATTATTTGTGGTCCACGAGCGCCTTTCCGAAGGCGCTGGGCGTCAGCGCCTTTCTCGCGGCGGTCGGAACGGCTTGCAGCCTGGTCGTCACTTCGACGCTCGCTTACGCCTTGTCGCGCAAAAGATTTCGCGGGAGGCGCACGATCCTGCTGCTCATCCTGTTCACGATCCTGTTCAGCCCGGGCATCATTCCGAATTATTTGCTGATCCAGCAATTGGGGCTGATCAACAGCATATGGGCGGTCATCCTGGCGTCGTTGACGAGCGGCTGGCACGTCATCCTGATGCGCGGCTTCTACGATGGGCTTCCCGCCGAATTGGACGAAGCGGCCGCCATAGACGGATGCAACGACATTACGGCATGGTTCCGCATCGTGCTGCCGCTGTCCATGCCGGCGCTTGCGGCGTTTGGTCTTTTCTTCGCCGTGGCGTTCTGGAACCAGTTCTTTAACGCGCTGCTGTATCTGAACGACCCGAGCAAATGGCCGATCCAGGTGCTGCTTCAGAACATGTTGATCGACAATTCCAGCAGCAGCCTCGGCGATGTGGACCCGCTCATCCAGCCGCCGCCCAGCGAGACGCTGAAGATGGCCGCCGTAGTCATCTCGATCACGCCGATCGTCATGGTGTATCCGTTCTTGCAGAAGCATTTTGCGAAAGGCGCCATGGTCGGTTCCATCAAGGGATGACGGGAGCCGGATATGATGCGAGGGCTGCAGCTAAAGAACGGCTGAAGACCCCCAGAGGTGATGGGAAGCTCGGACTTGTGTTCCGGAATTCTTAATCATATAAGCACAAAAATTGTTAAAATGGAAAAGGGAGGAGAACAAACACATGCAGCAGATGAAAAAACGCTATGCCATCCTGCTGTCGGCATTCCTGACACTCGTGCTGGTGTTGAGCGCATGCGGGGGAACAGCAGGAAACGGCGGCGGGCAATCGGGAAGCGGCAGTCAGCAAGCAGGGAGTGGAGGAAGCGCCGGAAACAGCGGCTCATCGGGAGCAGAGCCCGTGAACATCACCATTATGAGCCATTTCTTCAATACAACTCCCCCGGCAGCGGACAATCCGGTCGAGCTGGAGATTGAAAAAGCGACGAATACGAAGCTGGATATCCAGTGGGTTTCGTCCAACAACTACGGCGACAAATTCAACGTGACGCTGTCTTCCGGAAAAATGCCGGATCTGATTCTGGTAAATGATCCGTTCAACCCGGTGTTCCTGCGCGCCGCGAAACAGAACGCGTTCTGGGACGTATCGCCGTTTATTCAGGACTATCCGAACATTACTGCGGGCATCCCGGATATCGCCTGGGAGCTGACGAAGATCGACGGCGCCAACTACGGCGTGCCGCGTCCGCGTCCTGCCGAAGGCGAAGCGTTCTTCGTCTTCCGAAAGGATTGGCTTGACAATCTCGGGCTGGATGCTCCTCAGACCGCCGATGAATTGTATGCAGTGATGAAAGCGTTTGTAGAAGACGATCCGGACGGCAACGGGAAGCGCGACACGGTCGCCTTTGCCGGACAGGTGAACGCTTCGGACATGGGCACGCTGGCCAGGTTCGAGCAGTTCTTCACGAAGTCGACCGGAGAGTGGGCGCTGCGCGACGGGGAGCTGGTCTTTACGGCGCTGCTGCCGGAAACGAGGGAAGCTCTGGAATACTTGAACCGGGCTTATCATGACGGCCTCATCCCCGCCGATTTCGCGTCGCTGAAGCTGACCCAGGTCAAAGATATGTTCAAGGCCGGCACCGCGGGCATCATCGTCGAGAAAGCGGGAACGATGCAGGAATATTATGAAGCGTTAAAGGCGGCGGATCCGAATTTTGAGTTTATGAATCTTCTGCCGATTGTTCAGATCGACGGATATAATCCGAAAGGTCCCGGATTTGCCGGCATCAATGCGATCCCGAGAAGCGTCCCGGAAGAGAAGCTGAAGGCGATCCTGCAGATGATCAACGACTGGATGGAAGAAGACGTCTTCCTGCTCCATTCGCAAGGTATCGAGGGTGTTCATCATAAGGTGGAGAACGGCGAGATCGTGATCGATTCCGAGAAGGTGCTGGCCGACGGAATCGGGGACTTTAACCAGATCGTGTATGTAGCCGACCCTTATGCAAGCTCCGTCAAGACGACGTTCCCTGAGGAAGTGCAGCAGCTCTACAAGCAGATTCAGGACGAACGGGCCCGTACAAGCGTAGCCGACTTTAGCCTTGGCTTGTACTCCGAGACGGCGCTTGCCTATCTGCCGGAGCTGCGCAAAAATCAGCAGGATCTGAAGACGAAGGTCATACTGGGCAGCGCTTCGCTCGAAGAGTGGGACAAGTTCGTCGAGCAGTTAAGCAACGATCCGAGCTTTATCAAGATGACGGAAGAGATCAACGAATCGTACAAAGCCAGAAACAGCTGACCGTACTTGTCATGCAGCATGTGCAGCCGGGATATGGCGCTCCCCTTGTCCCGGCTATTTTTTGTGCTTCCCCGTGACACAATGATGGAGCAAGAGAGGGGTTGTCTATGAAAATCGCGACGTGGGTACAGTGCTGCATGCCAAAAAGCAAACGTTATCGAAGAAGCTTGATCCTTGCGCTGCTGATGATGAGTCTGCCCGGACTTGCAATCGGTTTCATCATTTTTATCGTCAGCACGACCCAGATCGAAAGAGAGCTTCAGGCCGTCCATCAGAATCAGTTGAAGCAGATGGTCAAGACGATCGACGACCAACTGTCGTATCTCGAGCAATCGATGGCTCATTGGGCATTTGACTTCCAGTTTAACGAGAGCTTGAAAGAGATCGATTTTGCCTACAAATATGAACAAATTCATGATATATACCGGACGCTGCTCATCATAGAAGGCTCCAACACGCTGGTCGATCATATGGAGCTGTATGTGAATGAGCCGGATCGGATCGTCTTTACCAAAGAGGGATATCGGTTCATCGATGATGAAGAGGATGCGGCAAGCCATTACGAGTCCTATCTTCATCATTCTTCGTATTTGTACTGGCAGTTGAATGCCGGCGGCAAGGGAGCATCGCTCAGGCTGGTCCACAAAATTCCCGGCATCAGCAGCGAGCCGTTCGGAGCGCTGATCATGTATCTGCACGAAGGCAGGCTGCGGCAGCTGCTGGAGATGTTGACGCCTTATAACGGAGGCACGACGTTCCTGTACGAGAAGGATGCGGGATGGCTGGTCAACCGTGCGGACAGGGAGGCTGCATTGGACGAGGCGGTGCTGGAACGGCTGCTGGAGAAAGACGATCCGTCCGGCACGTTCTTCTACGATTGGGAGCACAAAGCGTATTCGGTCATGTATGGCGTGCTGACGCGGCTCGGAACGGACTGGATCTATGCTTCCGCCGTGTCGCTAGACAGCATCACGAGCCCGGTCATCGCCATCTCCCAGCTGATCATCGCCGCAAGCTCGCTCATCCTGCTTGTCGCGATCGCGCTGTCATGGCTCGCTTCGCGCCGATTGTACTCACCCGTGGAACATCTGGTGAACAAGATAACGGAACATAAGGCGGAAACGGGAAGAAAAACCGCGAGCGAATTTGAACTGATCGAATCGCAATGGAACGATTTGTCCAAGGAAAGCGAGCAGATGCAAAATCTGCTTCACCGCCAGCTGCCGCGTCTCAGGGAGGGATTTTTGCTGCAGCTGTTGAACGGATACATGTATTCTTATACGGAGGAAGAACTGGCCGCCCAGATGGAAAGCGTCGGAAGAGCGGCCGACGGGCGGGTGTACAGTCTCGCGTACGTCCAGTTGATGGGCATCTCCAAGGAAAACGGCAAATTTTCCGTCGGCGACGAAGGTCTCGTCACGTTCGCCGCCGCGAATATGATAGAGGAATTGCTGCAGCAGTTCGAAGTTCAGGCCGATGTCATCAATTTTCATGATTTGTCAGTCGGGACGCTCATCTCCTTGCCCTCTTCCGTAGAGAGAGCAAGCTTCGGCGACGTGGTCAAAAACATCACGGAAGAGATCATCGCTGCCGTCGACCGGATGCTGCATATGGAAGTGATCGTGTGCATCGGCCGTACGACCGGTGCGCTCAAGGAACTGCCGTCTATCCTGGAAGAAGCGAAGATAGCGGTCGGATTCCGAAACGTCAATGTCGGCAATCAGATCATCGAGATCGAGAAGCTGGGCGGAGAAAACCGGGAACAACATCTGGAATATCCGTTCGACCTGGACAAGCAGATCGTGCATGCGGTGCGGATCGGCAAGGAAGAGGAAGCGATGGAGAGGCTGCACGATTTTGTCCGCGCATTGTCCGAGCAGAACGTAAGCGAATCGGCCATGAAGCAGGGCACGCTACATCTGCTGGGCAGCATCATGCACGTCGTGATGCAGTCGGGTCTAGATCTGCAGACGATCTATGACGGGGACAATCTGTACGAGCAGCTGGGCCAAATCCGGGAGCCGTCCCAGCTGGCAGAATGGTTCCGGTATAAGGTCATCCGACCGTTCGTAAGAGAGATTGCGCAGAAACAGAACATGCAGACCCGGCTGCTGATCGAAAAGGCCGTCGAAATGCTGCATCGGGATTACAAGAAGGATATCTCGCTCGATTTGTGTGCCGACGCCTTGAATATCAGTCCGTTTGTATTAAGCAAGATGTTCAAGGAGGTCGCCGGGATCAACTTTATCGATTATCTGACCAATATCCGGCTGGAGAAATCCCGGCAGCTGCTGCGCGATACGGATCTGAAGATCAGCGAAGTGGCGGAAGAGGTCGGGTACCAGCACAGTTATTTCAATCGGATATTCAAGAAGCAGGAAGGCGTGACGCCTACCCAATACCGGGAGATGAGCAGGTTGAAGACCTAGGGGAGCGGGAGGCGGGCTTGGTGTAAAGGGGGAAACGAGGTTGGTGCAATCATCAGCTTTTATGGAAACATTCCGGGAACCGGCCGCCAAGTATGGCATCCATCCGTTCTGGTTCTGGAACGGCGATATGGACGATGCGGAGATCGTCCGGCAGATCGGGGAGATGGCGGACAAGGGCGTCGGCGGGTTCTTCATCTGTCCGCGGCAAGGGTTGAAGGTGCCTTATTTATCAACGGCATGGTTTCAGAAAGTGCGGCTGGCGGTCGAGCAAGCGGCCGCGTTCGGGCTGGAAGTGTGGCTGTACGACGAGTACCCGTATCCGAGCGGGATCGCCGGGGGAGAGGTCGTCCTGGAGCATCCGGACGCCAAGCATTGCACGCTGGTCCATCGGACGGCGCGGGTCGCGGGCGGGGAAATGTGCTCGCTTGAGCTGCCTTGGGCGAGACTGCTGTATGCCAGGGCCGTCCCCGTCGATCCGGCGACGGGGAGAAGGGAGTGGGACCGCGCGCTGGATGTGAGCGGCTCGGTCGGCAACTATCAGGCGGAGCCGGTGTTCCAGAAGGTCGGCCTAACCGCGTATAACCAGAAGCGGTTCTTCACATACGCGACGATCAAGAAGCTGCTGTGGACGGCTCCCGCAGAAGGCGGCGCGGTTGCGGAATCGGAGCGGGAGTGGGAGTGGGAGGTCCATTGTTTCCTGGAGGAAGAGGTCGCGGATTTCAAATATTACGGCACCTATGTCGATCCCTGCAACGAAAAGGCGATGCGGACGTTCATCGAACTGACGCATGAGCGGTATGCGCGGGAGCTGGGCGAGCACTTCGGCAAGACGATCAAGGGCGTGTTCACCGACGAGATCGGCCTGCTCGGCAAGCTGCCATGGTCGCCGAAGCTGCGCCAGGCGTTCCGCGAGCGGAACGGATACGATCTGACGGATCATCTGCCCGCGCTGCTGTATGCGGATGCCGAAGGCTTCGCGAAAATCCGCTATGATTACTATCAAACGGTGCATGAGCTCATCCGCCGGGCTTATCATCAGCAGGTGTACGACTGGTGCGAGCGGCACGGTCTGCTGTATGCGGCGGAGGTGCCATCGGTGCGGATGGCGACGCAGCGGTACAGCCATGTGCCGGGAGGCGACAGCGGACATGAGAAGCTGGGCCGGCCGCTCGGCTGGATCCTGGACCGCTACGCGTACAGCTTGCGCTACAATCCGAAGATGATCAGCTCGATTGCCAACCAGTTGGACCGCAAGCGGGCGCTGATCGAATGCTTCCACAGCGTCGGCTGGTCGATGACGCTGCAGGACGCGAAGTGGATGATCGACCGGCTGGCCGCCTTGGGCGCGAACTTCTTCAATTTTCACGCCTTCTTCTATACGCTGGACGGCTTGACAAAGCATGACGCACCGCCGTCGCAATTTGTACAGAATCCTTACTGGCGCTACTTCGGCAAGCTCGGCGGCTATGTGCGGCGCATCAGCTATGCGATGACGTGCGGCAAGCCGGTGCGGCCTGTCGCGGTGCTCGATCCGACGACGACGTTCTGGACGCATATGGGCAATCCTTTCCACGAGTTCGGTTATGGAGGCGTCGACGAGCGGGAGAAGGCCGCGCTGGAGGCGCTTAAGCTCGAGTGGCGCGAGATTTGCAAGACGTTGACGCTGCATCAGCGGGACTTCGATCATCTCGATCCGGAGATCCTGTGTGAGGCCGAGGTGCGAGACGGGCGGATCCGGATCGGCAAGGCCGCTTACGAGGTCGTCGTCATCCCGCCGGTGCGCAATCTGGAAGCCGCGGCCTGGCGCAAGCTTAAGGCGTTCATGTACGCGGGCGGGAAGGTGATCGCCTGCGGCAGTTTGCCGCAGCAGTCGATAGATGGCTCGGACGAAGTGCCGCGGGAGATGGCGGAAATGTTCGGGGAGCGGAAAGCGGAGGACGACGGCGCCGCAGATGCGAGCGGCGGCAAGGCAGATGCGAGCGGTTCGGGGTCGCCTGTGCCGACGGGCTATCCGGCGCATGCGGGAGGCGGCGGCCGGAACGGCGCCTATACGGTCGGCAGCCATGAGGAACTGGTGGAGTTGCTGGACGCGATCTTGCCGGAAGAGGTCGTCTTCGCGGCGAACGAGCCGGGTTCCTTCCTTATGCAAAGGCGCATGATGGATGACGGTGCGATGCTGGTCTTCATCTCGCAACAGGAAGCGGGTGAGCAAGAGGCCCGGTTGATTTGGCCGCGCATGAAGGGAGCGCTGCGCGAGACGCCGCGTGATGAGCCGGCGCAATTCGGGATACCACATATTGGAGAGAACAAGCAGCCATCCAAGATCGCGGAGGTCTGCCGTCTGTGCCTGGAGACCGGCTGCGCGGTGCCTTTGTCCGTGGAGACTTCGGAGGACGGGGAGTGGGTGTCGCTGCACTTCGCTCCGTACGAATCTCATCTGCTGCTCGTACGCTATTCCGAAGCAGAAGGAGGCAAAGCGGAGTTTGCCGAAGATGCGGAATATGCGGAGGCCACGGCTGCGGCAGGAAACTTGGACGATTCGGAGAAGTCTCCTCTCGCCGCCCGTACAGCGGAGTGGGTCTGGGAGCCCGAGGCGAAGCGTCCCTGGACGGTTCGGCCGGAGCATCATAACGCGCTGCGTCTCGACACCTTTGAACTGCGAGTCGGCCGGTCTGAAAGCGACTTGCCGGAGCGCGGCGCTGTTGTCCGGGTCAAAACGTTCATTGACCAATGCAGCGATATTGCCGATGAGCAGCATGTGCCGCTCGCGTTCGAGCAAATCTTCGGCACTCCGATGCAGATGAGCGCCGCATATCCGATTTGTGCGGTCTACACAGTGTCATTCGCTATAGAGCACATACCAGACAAGTGCGAGCTGATGATGGACCGTGGCGCGATCAGCGGCGAATGGGTCGTCCTTGTGAACGGGCATGCAATCCGCAGCGTCGATCTGCAGGAGACGTTCGTCTACGATGCGATGAACCGCCGCGCTGACATCAGTCGATATATCAGAAGCGGGATCAATACTTTGGCCGTAGAGGTGGAGGTCTCGCATGATTGGGACGGCGTGGTAGACGCGATCTACTTGCTCGGAGAATTCGGCGTGCGGCATGACGGACGGATGCACATCTTGACGAAGCCGCCGGTCACATGCTCGCTGAGCGGGGATGTGATCGCGGGATACCCTTACTATGCCGGAACATTTTTGCTGCTGCGGACGGTCGAGATCGCAGAGCTGCCGGAGGAAGAGATGTTCTCGCTTCGTTTCTCCGACTGGGATCCGAACTTCCACGACTGCGCGGAAGTGATCGTCAACGGCGTGCCGCTCGGCGCCCGGCCCTGGACCCCCTACGTATGGAGCGGACGCACGGAACTGCTGCGGCAAGGGGAGAATGAAGTGGAGGTGCGGATCACGACTTCGCTGATCGGCATGCTGGAGGGCAAGCGTTTCGATTACGCGACGCATACGCTGCAGCCGGCGATCGATCCGCCGTCGGGATGACGGATCGGGCGGTAACGGACCTCTGTCAATGTACTCGAAAATGCTTTTCTCGGCTTTCGCACGGTTTTCATACTTGTTCAGGTGATGACAAGTATTATCATGACAGTTGCTTATTCGGCTCGTGCTTCCGGCCATGGAATAGAGCTGAAGCTGCATCTGATCATCGTGAGAGGCATATTGGTTGCCGCTTTATTGGGCTGCTGACGGCCGTACGTCTGCCTAAGCGCCTGCAGCACCAGCATTCGGTCGCTCATATGCCAACCGATGATCTAACGGGAGTATAAGTCCATGACGCTCGACAAGTTCAGCCAGCCTTTTCCGGTGGCCAGTGATATAAGAGACAGGACGTAGTCGGCTATTTTCCTGTCTCTCCTTTCCGAACCGGACATGCACCTTTCAGCGTATCCGTCCCTCAAATGTTGCCGATTGTGAAAACAAACAAATATCAATTTTAAAGAGGTTAATGGGGTTATTTTACGTATCGTGGATTTGAATACGTCAGCGAACGCGAGGTAGCGGCTTACTTGAAAGAACATCAAATAAAGTGCGTTTTGCTTAATGTCCAGGATCATTTTTTGTACCGGAATATATCGGCTGTATTCTATTTAGCTGCGCGGCAATACGTACGAAGTAGACAGCGAGCTTGCCCGCCAAAAAGTAGTCGCGGTATGATCCGTCTGACCTGATCAAGGTGCAGGTATGGCAGGACGGACAGTGGTAGGGACGGTCCGGAGTAATCGTCAAGCCTCTGCCGGACGATCTGGATAGGAGAATGGATCCCATTAACGATCTAGCTAT
>NZ_JBCNFP010000139.1:0-11053 GCF_050481165.1 Paenibacillus cisolokensis | reverse complement strand
ACTTTCGAAATTCAGGTTTAAAACATTTTGGTGCGGCGGTATGTGGAGCTGGAGCAATTCGATGAAACGGTCGCCTTTCATGAGGCGCTGATCGGTCAGAAGGCGCGGCTTCGCTTCAACTATCCCGAATATGACTTGAAGCTTGCGCAGGTCGCATCGATCCTGTTCATCGCCGGGACCGAGAAAAGCTTGCAGCCTTTCACCGCGACCCATATGACGTTCCTGGTCGACGACATCGAAGCATATGCGCGCCATTTGCCTACCATCGACTGTACGGTGCTGGAAGCGCCGAAGCCTGTACCGACCGGTTGGAACATGCTTGTCCAGCATCCGGACAGCACGCTGATCGAATATGTCACACACCACGACAAGCATCCGGCCGATGTTTTACCTGAGGCCAACTGTTACGAGAGCCGATTCGATTGAGCGCGATAGGTATTGTCCGAGTTTAAGGAAAGCGTCTTTTTTTTCGTGTATGAATAATCGGCTTTCGAGCCTTTATCGAAAACTGAATTCTTCTTTATGGATCGAACTTGCAGGTACACCCAATCGACGGAAATGTTTTCGAAATGCGCCACTCCTTTTAATGGTTGCTCGTCACCAAAATGAAGTAGGCCATCCCTCAGTCATCTTCTATAACCTTTGGGACAGCCTCTTATGCCGGCAAGGCTTATCGGACCGAATCTTCCAGCATCCACTTCTGCCGGTCCGAAGACGGGTCCGGTTCGCCCAGCGATAGAGTTGTTCCGTCCGCCGAGACTTCCAGCGCTTTTCGGTTATGGACAGAGATGACGGTTACGGTGCCGTCTTCATTGTCGGCAAGAAGCCAGCGCTGGTTGTCGTATCCGAGATAGTCGTACAGTTGGATTTTGTTTTGTGACGTGTCCAGGTCCAGCGCCTTACCTTCTGCGGTGCGTATGGAGTAGGAGCCTCGCTTGTCTCCGGTCGGCACCAGCACCCAAGTCCGGCCTTGTGCTTCCCCTTCCCCGGCATCGATCAGCATGACCGGCTCGCCATTTTGCGATTTGGCGGCATACAGCGCCTTGTTCGCGGTGAGGTTGACGAAGCCGGTCTTCCGCAGTTTGGCCTCCTGCATCCGGCTGGCGTTGACATTTTGAAAATAGGCTTGACCGCCGAACACATGCACGCCGAAGTGCCCCTCCGCGAACGTTCCGTCCGCAACGTCCATGATCCGGACGCCGTCCACGGTAATCCGGATATGCGGACCGTTCGCCTCGATGGTGATGCGGTACGTTTTATCCGGCTGTACAAAGACGGGCACCCTTACCAGCACCTGCCGTTCCGTAAACGCGCCGTTCACTTTGTAAAAAAGCCGAAAAGCTTTCATATTCGGGTCGATATTGAAATAGTACCCGCTGCGCCCGTCCCTGCTTGCCCGAAACAAGACAGACCCCGCGCCGCCCGATTCGGCGAGCGTCATATCGGCCTCGTAGACAAAATCTCCCGCCGTCTCCCCGGCCATATAGGCGGCGTCGCTCTGGTAGCTGCCGCGGATGCCTTGCTCCGTTACAATCCATTTGGAGCCGGACAGTCCGGAGGCCCAGCCCGTCAGGTTCGTGCTGAACTCGCCATCAAACACCTTTACCGGAACGGTCGCCTTCGCCTTGCCGTTCGGAGCGGAGACGACGATGACCGCTTCGCCTTGGCCGGCGGCGGCGATGACCGCCTTTCTCGAATCGGACGATTTAATGGCGACGACGTTCGGGTCGCTCGTCTCCCAGCGCAGCGGCAGGGTTCCGCAGCTGTTGTCACTATCCGCAGCGGCGTACAAGATTTCGGTGTCCCCCGCCCTCATCTCCCGTTCGCTCGTATCCATCTCAATGGTAGCTTCGGTATTCGCCGTTTCGTTCCATATGTTTTGGAGCGCATGCACCTTCATGGAGACGACGTTCACCGCGCCGCCTGTCGCATAGAAGCTCATCTCACGGTGCGCGGGATCCGGGAAGATGACGTCCGAGAACACGACCTTGCCGTCGCCGCCAAATACCTCGATCGAGGCATCATCCACGAAGATGCGCAGTTTGATGCGCCCGTTATCCGGCGCAAGCGGCGCTTCATGGCGTGTGGTGAAACGATCGGAAAAATCGACAGCCCCGGAACGAGAGCGGTCTACATACAATCGGTGCTCCGCCGCCTTGTAGCCGACGACCGTCTTCTTCCCGTCTCCCTCGCGCAGATAGAACCCGAATTCGTCTGCGCCGCCCCCTCGCGGAATTTCCAGCTCGGCTTCGATTTCGTAGGCTCCGGCGGATACGCCTTTCAACAGGTTCGCTTCATTCGGATTCACGATTTTACGGGTTGTAGAGTACAGTAATCCAAGCCGCAACGATTGCAGTTCGCCGATCGGGGCCTGCGCCAGGCGGATTCCCTCATCCGTCCGTATCAGCTTCACTTCGCGCGGAATGGTCAGTTCCCCTTTCCAGCCCTCGGTCGGGAAGGCAAACGGGTAATCCCAGTTCGTCATCCATGCCAGCATCACCCTGCGGCCGTCCGGCATATCCGAGAAGGACATCGAAGCGTAAAACTCTTTCCCGTAATCGGTGGTCAGCACCTTGCCGACAGGGTTGTCATTGACGAATTTCCCTTCCGGAGTAAGCTCCCCGATAAAATACTCCGCGGCGGAACCTGATGTCTTCGGATTGGTGCCCGTGCTAATCATCAGCACCCATTTTTTCTCGTCCGTGCCTTCCACCGTCAGCGGAAACAAGTCGGGGCACTCCCACACGCCGCCGCGAACATAATCCCCGTAGCCGAAGTTGTCGGTAAGCGTCCAGTCGAGCAGATTGGTGGAGGTAAAGAAGCGAATATGGTCGCCGCCGGAGACGACCATTACCCAGCGGTTATACTCTTCGTCCCTTACGACTTTCGGGTCACGGAAGTCCCATCCGCCCGGATCGTCTCCCTGCTTCCCCGGATTTTCGATCACGATCGGGCGCTCGCTGGTGAACTCCCAAGTACGGCCGCGATCGGTGCTGTACGCCAGCCCGATGCGCTGATTGCCGTTCGGACGATCCGGATGATAGGAAGTATAGTAGGCGATCAGGCCCTTCCCCCCGGATTCCGTGAACAAGCCTGAGGCATTATGAAGATCGGCGGCAGCCGAGCCCGACCATACATGCCCGTACTCATTCCAAGGCAAGGCAATCGGAAGCCGCTTCCAGCTCACGAGATCGGTGCTAACCGCATGGGCCCAGGTTCCCCCGTCCTGATGGAACAGATGGTATTCTCCTTCATAATAAACCAGCCCGTTCGGATCGCTTGCGGACCCGCGCACAGGCGTGTAGTGATAGTCGGGACGGTATTTTTCCATGTAGTAGTCCGCTGTGGCCGTCAGATAGACGTCCTGAATATACGCCGTACCTTCAGATACAGACAATCCCGCATGGCCCCCGGCGTAGCTGTCGTCGGCAACGTCGATGGCTGCTCCGGCGTAGCCGTCGACATAAACCTGAATCCGGTTGCCGACGGCATGAATTTCAAGATGATGCTTGGAAGCGGGCTGCGACGGATAAGTACGTTCCGAAGCCGCGATCAACGTTCCGTCCGCTTTTCTCAGCTCCGCCCGAACTTCATGGCCGTCTTTCCTTAGCGCCGCCGCGTATCCTTCCGTCCCGCGTTCGTTCGCTCTGAACAATAGGGCGGCCTCGGCCCGCTCGGTACCGAACGCCATATTTCCCTCCAGGACCAGATCCTCATGTCGCTCTCGATAGATTCGCAGCGCCCGGTTTTGCACGGTTGCAGTTCCCCGCTTCCCCCGAAGATCGGGCTGCCAGGCCCCCGAACTGTGCACCACTTCACCCAAATTGCTTTGCAGCCCGCTGACCTGAACGTTTTGGAATAAGGCGGACCCGCCCCGTACGACAAGGCCCAGACGGCCGGAACCGTAGGCATCGTCGCGCACGTCGATGACCGGTTCATAGCGGTTGCCCCAGTACACCTGGATTCGGGTCCCTTCAGCCTTGACCTTCAAACGATAGATTTCGCCCTCAGCAATGGACGCCGGCCGCTCCACCTTCAACGCGCCCGCTTCGCCCGCGTCCCGCAGTCGAAGAAGTCCGGCTTTCGGCACGATCTGGAGCTGGTAGGAAGAACGGCCTTCGTCATCGGAACGAAACGCCAAGGCGGGGTCCGCGTCCATACCCGAAACCATAACATCCGCTTCATAGACGAAATCGGTCGCCTTCGTCTCCGCGAGAGCCGTAACATGCCCGTCGGTCTCCGAAGTGAGCAGCATCCCCTGCTCCGTTACCTCCATCTGCCCCATTCCTTTCAATCGCCAGCCCGACAAATTGGAATTGAAATTGGTCGCGCTTTCAAAATTAGCGGGACGCTCCGCCGCCCGGCCTACCGAATGGCCAGTGGTCAGACCACCGGCCCCGGCGACAACAAGTGCGGAGGACAACAGAACCGTTAATGTGGGTTTGAATTTGTTCGCCATCATGCAACCTCTTTTCATTCGGGAGATTGGGGAAGCGACGGCTGCGGCCGCTTATGTGGAGCGAAGCGTTCCTTGCAAAGCGGCCAGCCCAAGCGCCAATGCGCCGCAGAGCCCGGCTCGCTGCCCGAGGCCCGGCGGTACGATATATTCGTCCATGCGCTCCAAAATTTCGTTTGCCACGACATATCCATTCAGATTCCGGCGCACCTCGGCGCGGATCAGCGGGAAGAGCCGGGATTGCTGCATGACCCCCCCGCCCAACACGACCTTTTCCGGCGACATCAGTAGAACGGCTCCCGCAATCGCTTGGGCGAGATAATAGGCTTCGATCTCCCATGCCGGATGATCGGAAGGAAGCGCCTGTCCCTTCGCCTTCCAGCGGGCTTCGATCGCCGGCCCCGACGCCATCCCTTCCAGACAATCAGCGTGATATGGACATAGACCCGCAAAGTCGTCGTCCGGATGCCGCCTTGTCGGCACATGCCCGCCTTCCGGGTGGACAAGGCCATGAACAAGCCTGCCTTCCAGGTAGACGCCGACTCCAACGCCCGTTCCGACGGTATAGTACAGGCAGCTGTTCAAGCCTTTGGCTGTGCCCCATGTCGCTTCTCCAAGAGCCGCGGCGTTCACGTCGGTATCCCATCCGAAGGGAACCGGGAATTCGCTCCGCAGCGCACCAAGGAAATCGAAGCCGCGCCAGCCCGATTTCGGCGTCGTCGTGACGAAGCCGAACGTCGGGCTTTCAGGATGAAGATCGATCGGGCCGAAAGCCCCGATCCCGATCGCCTCCACCCGCTTGTCTTTGAAATACGCTATCGCTTTGCCGAGCATGGTCTCCGGACTTTCCGTCGGAAAGCTGATGCTGTCCGCAATCGTCCCCCGCTCGTCGCCGATTCCGCATACGAATTTGGTCCCGCCTGCTTCAATCGCTCCGATTCGCAACTTTCTCGCTCTCCTTTCTGATCCGCACCGCTACTCCGCTACGGGCGGCGCCAGTTCATATATCGCCAGCGAGATCAGCCGGAAATCGTTTTCCTCCGCAGCCAAGGAAATGCCGGCGGACGCCGAATCGGGGTAGATCAAATCGGTAATGACCGCCTGCCCTCCGTTCGCGAATACTTCGACAGAAGAACGGTCCACGCAGACATGAAGATCGAGTCTCTCTCCCACGGCGAGCAATTTGGCCCTGTGCACGCCCCGGAATTGTTCGTGGAACTCATGCCGTCCGGATTTCGTGCGGTCCACATAAACTTCGCCTCGAACCGCGTCCACGCCGACGACCGTCTCCTGGCCGCCCCCTGTTCTCATTTGAAAAGCAAACGAGATGCTGGACGGAACTTCGGCGATCAGCTCGTAGCTTTCGAGCCGCAAAGCGCGCAAGGCGGCTTCCACCTCTCGCTTTCCAACGTTCGCAAGGGCCAGCACCGGAATGCGGACGCGCCGCAATTCCCTCGCCGGCCGCTGCACCAAAATCTCGATACCGTTCCTCCTTTCAAGACCGAGTTCTCTCGGAACTGTCATCGCGCCGCGAAAGTCTTCCGTCGGCGTCAGGTTAGCGTATTTCCAGTTGCTCATCCAGCCGATGAATAGCCGCCTCCCGTCCTCCGCCGGGACATCGGACCATGTAACGCCCGCATAGTTGTCCCGGCCGCCATCCAGCCAGCGTACCACATGAGAGTCTTCATCAGGCGTAAACGTCACGCCGTCAAAATCCCCGGTAAAATACTGCGTCCTTGATCCCTCCGGGTACGCCGGATCGTCGCCGACGCTGACCAGCATGACCCACTTGGTTCGGGCTGCATCCCCGTCCACCGCCAGCGGAAACAGATCGGGGCACTCCCACACCCCGCCGTGAAATCCCGTCCCACTGCCGAATTCGCTGCCGAGCGTCCAAGCTTTCAAATCGGGAGAATGATACAGTCCGATCGTCTGGCCGCAAGCGACAACCATGACCCAACGGCGGGTGGCCTCATGCCAGAACACCTTGGGGTCGCGGAAATCGGCGGAAGCGTCATGAACAAGCACCGGATTCCCTTCATATTTCGTCCAGGTTCTTCCTTTGTCCCTGCTGTAGGCCAGACTTTGCGCCTGCTTCGGAGAGTTCCCTTCCGCTTCGCGGTTATGAGTGAAAATTGCCACAAGTCCGGGCCCCTCCCCGAAAAAGCCGGCCGTATTGTGCCAATCCACCACAACGCTCCCCGAGAAGATCATTCCGTTCTCATCCGGCGCAAGCGCAATGTCCAGCTCCTCCCAACGCACCAGGTCTTTGCTGACGGCATGACCCCAGTGCATCGGTCCCCAGGTCGTGCCATAAGGGTGGTGCTGGAAGAAGAGATGGTATTCTCCGTCAAAATAGACCAATCCGTTCGGATCGTTCATCCAGTTCCGCTGCGGCGAAAAATGATACCTGCCTCTGTAGTTTTGCTTGGCGATTGTCGACATCCGGCGCCTCTCCTCTGCTTCGTAGTATGGTTGATCTCTCTTTCTCTCCGTCGACCGCGACTATTTTTGCATCGCTCTGTCATAACCGCTTTGTTTGATTTCGAGCCACTCTTGCAAACCGAGCCGATCGAGTTCCTTCAAATATTCGTCCCACTGCTCGTCGACTTTGCCGTTCTGATACCACTCGGTCCGCATTCTCAGAACATAGGCGAACAAGTCCGTTTCGATCGTCGTCAGGCGTTCCAGCACTTCAATCGAGTTGAAGATATTGGGCATCGCACGGTCCGCTTTCATATGGGGGGCCATAATCTCCTTGACGATTCGCATTCTTTCCTTGGCGTCGTCCGGTAAGGTCGTGTATTTGCCGAAATAGCTGTCGAGTATCGCCAGCGGACCGGCGACGCTCGTTTTTTCCCGCAATTCGACCGGCGCGGTTCCGTTCAGCGGCAAGTGCTTCAGCATGTTTTTCTCGGCGTCGTATTCGAAAATGTTTTGCTGCGTCTCATCACCGTAGGTTCCCCAGTTGTTCTGTACGGATTGGATCGGATCGTACATCTGGTCTACCCATTTGGCCGTGGCCTCCGGATTTTGGTTGGCACTCGTTATGACCATTCTGCCACGGTGGAAGCCGAGCGCATTCGTCTGGGTCACGTTGATCCGGCCGTCGGGCCCGGCTACCGGAGGCATCACCTCGTAGCTGTCGTTGTCCCCGGTAATGTTGCTCTTATCCCATGAGAAGTACAGTCCGTATTTGTGGTCCTTTCCTTTGGCGAGATACGTGCTCCAATCCTGCGTATATGCTTCGACATCGATCAGTCCTTCCTGATACAGCTCGTGGATATACTTGACGGCGTTCTTGTACCCTTCCTCGGCAGGGGTGAATACGACCTTCCCCTCGTTCGTGACAACCGCGTGATCCGGATTCTCCCCGAGGCCGAACGCCGCGAACAGGAATACGAGATCCTCGGCCCCCGGTTTGTTGATGAACGACAGCGGGATTTCGTCCGCCTGCCCGTTTCCGTTCGGATCCCGGGTTTTGAACGCAATCAACACATCCTTCAATTCCTCCGTCGTTTTCGGCATGTCGAGCCCCAGTTTGTTCAGCCAATCCACATTGATCCAAGGGACCGCGTCGACGGCCTGGATCCGCTCCTTACCGCTGCCGAGCTCTTCGATCCACGGAAAGGCGTAGATGTTTCCGTCCGGCGCGGTAATCATCGTTCGGTATTCCGGCGCTTCTTCCAACACCTTCTTGAAGTTGGGCATATATTGATCGATGAGATCGTTCAGCGGAATGATCGCGCCGTCCTTGGCCAGCTTCAGCAGCTCGTAATCGCTGTAGCCGGCGTCAAAAATCGCGTCGGGAAGGTCGCCGCTCGCCATGGCGAGATTTCGCTTCTCCACGAAGACATCTCGGGTATAGTTTTTCCAATTGATATGGACGTTCGTTTTTTCCTCCAACCGTTTGAAGATCAGCTTCTCGTTGGGGTCCGCCGGCGCGAGCGGCGAGCTTTGCGTCATAATGGTGAGCGTCAATTTCCCGTTCGGCTCCTGCTCCTCGCCGGCGGAACCGCCGCCCCCGCCGCCGCTGCAGGCGGTAAGCAGCAGAGAAGAAGCGAGAACGGCGGATATGGCTTTGAAGGCAAATCCTCTTTTTCGGTTGTGTTCCATGTGAACGACCTCCAAATTCTGTGTTTAATCTATGTACAGCCGGCTGTTATTTTAGAGAGCCGACCATGACACCTTTCTCGAAATACTTCTGGAAAAACGGGTACATGACGAGCAGCGGCAGACTCGAAATGACAATGGCCGCGTATTTGATAATCTCGGACAAACGCTTCAGTTCCGCCATGGCAAGCTGATCGCCAATCATTCCGGGATCTACCTGATTCTGGATCAAAATCGAACGGAGAACGAGCTGCAGCGGATGCAGCTTCGGATTATCAAGATAAATCATGGCGTCGAAGTAGGCGTTCCACTGCCCGACGAAAGCGTACAGAGCCAGCACGAAAACGATCGGCTTGGAGAGCGGCAGGACGACGCGGAAAAAGATGTTCGCTTCGGAGGCGCCGTCTACGTTGGCCGCTTCCTTCAGCTCGTTCGGCACACCGCCAAAAAACGTCCGAGACAAAATGATGTTCCATACGTTGACCGCGCCGGGTACAATCACCGCCCAGATCGTATCGATCAAGCCCAGATTTTTGACTAGCAGGTAAGTCGGCACGAGCCCGCCACCAAAAAACATCGTGATCAAAAACAAGGTCATAAAAAAACCACGGCCTTTGAGCCGGCGGTCCGACAACGCGTAACCCGCAAAGATGGAAACGGTCACGGTAACGGCGGCAAAGGAGACGGAATACAGCACGGCATTCGCGAATCCCCGAACCATCGCCGTATTGGAGAAAATCGTTTCATACCCTTCCAGGGTCCAATCCGCCACCCGAAACGACAAGCCGCGGCTGAGCAGCACGGACGGATCCATGAAGGAGGCCACGACAATATAAATCAGAGGTACGACCACGACCAGCACGGCCAGCGCCAGCCCGACGGCGTTGAGCGCAAGCAGGAAGCGATCCAGTCCGGAATGTTTGATGGACATTGCGACTTTGCTCCTTTCTTCAGTAGAGGCCTTCGCCCTCGTTCAGCTTTTTGACGATCGCGTTCACGGTCGCGAGCAGGACAACGTTGATGACGGCGTTGAAGAGCCCCACGGCAGCCGAATAGGCGTAATCCCCCGATTGCAGGCCGATCTTGTACACGTAGGTCGGAATGATCTCGGACGTCGGCAGATTCATCGCCGTCTGCATCAGGTACGCTTTCTCGAAGCCGATCGACATGATCCCACCGGCAGCGAGAATGAACACGATCGCCATAATCGGGCGGATGGTCGGCAGATCGATGTGGCGAATGCGCTGAAGCAGGTTTGCGCCGTCCAGGTTCGCCGCATGATGCAGCTCAGGGTCCACATTCGCCAGCGCGGCCACATAGATAATGGAAGACCAGCCCGCTCCCGTCCAAATATCCGATAAAATATAAATCCATCTGAAATACTCGGGGCGCGACATGAACATGATCGGTTCATCCGTCAGCCAGGCGAGCAGTTGGTTGACAGGGCCCGTCGGCGACAGGAAAATAAACAGCATGCCGACAACGACAACGACAGATATAAAGTTGGGGGCGTACAAAAACAATTGGATGTTCTTCTTCACGCCCGCCCTGCGGACCTGATTCAGCATCAGTGCCAGCAGAATTGGCACGGGGAAACCGAGGAGGAGTCCGTACAGGCTTAATTGAAGCGTATTCATAAAGATCGCTTCGAAATTTGGTGACGACAGAAACTTGTCGAAATACTTGAACCCGACCCAGTCGCTTCCCAAAATGCCCTTAAGCGGACTAAAGTCCTTGAAGGCGATTACCGCTCCGTACATCGGACCGTATTTGAAGATCAAGGTCAAGATCAGGGCCGGCGCAAGTAGCAAGTAAAGAAAGCCGCATTTCCTGCAATATTCGAAAAGCCTTGTTCTGCGGGAGCCGACAAGCGCCGTCCTTCCTTCTCCCGCCTTTATCGTGCGTTGCACTGAATTCCCTCCATTCTCCCGGCAAGTTTACATTTTCGTTCTAGAAAGGGGTTTCAAGTCGAAGCTCTCACTGCTTCCGATGCTTCATTGCATTTACAATTTAGCAAAGACCAAACGGATAGTCAATACATTTTGTAATATTATTTTTGTGCATTTGACAAATATTAATTCGAAAAATTAGGCAAAATTCGCTGTTATCAATCCAAAAACCTTCTTTATTGCGGAAAACAAGCAAGAAACCGCTTTGCGATTAATGGCAGCTGCTCATTTTTTAGATCTAAAAAGGATTAAAAAGCGTTAGTCCTGGGTATGTATTTGTAAATTTTATATAATAAAATGTAAATAAAAATTGTGCATTTGTAAATCTATAGTTGCTATTTTTCTCGAACTATTATACATTTGAAAGAGATGAAACAAGCGTAAACGGCTTCGCCCTCTTTGACAGGCGGAGGTTACGTTTCGCGGATGAAATCTAAGCTTAAAGTATAGCCGATATTATACTTTCTTAGACTCCCATGCCGCTGACACGGCACCATCAGATGATGAAAATAATCAGGTTCCCACGGTATAATAA
>NZ_JBCNFP010000138.1:0-18159 GCF_050481165.1 Paenibacillus cisolokensis | reverse complement strand
TTCATAGCAACGAATATCACAGGCTTTATTTTGGCCCATAAGCCGCTTTTTGGGATGTAACGAATCTGAGCCACTTTATTTACGATATACCGCCTGGATTTGACTACTTTTTATGCAAATAGCGTTGCTCAGATTCGTTACAATTTCGGAACTTCGATTTTTCGCCAAATAGCGCTCGTCAGATTCGCTAGATCGTTTTTTCCTTGGTGCAGGGGAGGGTCTCCCAAGTTCACTGCTCCATCCTTCCTGTCATGCCGTTCCCCTTGCGCCGGAGGAGACTTCGTTGCTGCTCCAAGTCCTTGGCTAGCTTTCTTGGCCTTCGTCCATATGCACGAGACTCGGCTCCCGCTTGTCCCTCTTGCGAGGCTTTTTTGGCGACACGGCAGGATGCGCTTCATGTTACGGTCTGACAAGTTGCTTGCTCTGTCTTTGACAGGTACTTTTTGTCGATACGCTTCTACGCACAGAATTTCGCCATACGCAGGTATCCGAGCTGCGCGGGGGGCTTGGCCCCTCCCGCGACCGGATTTTCACCGGCTGGAAGATGCGTGCTTAGCTGGGCACGCTGCACAAAAAAAAACGCCTGACGGCGTTCATCTGCGTATAACTTGTCTGCCATTCGCTGCTGCGAACGGCAATAGCGGGAGCCGCCGCAGCGGCTCCCCCGTCTCATGTCGCAAAAAATCATGAGACGGTAAAACCATGGCCGGCTCCCGCTCTTATTTATCGGCTCTCTGCACTATGCCTGATCGCCATCCGCTTCCCCCGGCCGGATGCGCAGCAGGAACGGCCGCGCCGAACGGCCGGCGCTTCCCGCCTCGGCTCCCCTTCTGCCGCCGGGTGCATCGGCGCCCGCGCCTGAGCGTTCGCCGCCAGCGGTCATCCCGGTATCCGCGCCGTACAGAACGACGAGCAAGGTATGGGCGTCCCGGCGAATTTCTCCGCATTCCAGGTAAGCGCCCAGATCGAACGGCAGCCGTTCGATGACCGCCCGCTTGTGCAGCTCCTTCTCCGTCAGCGCCATGGCCGCGAATGCGTCCGACACGTCAGCCGGACGCTCGGCAAGCCGCCGCAGCCAATAAGCGGCAACCCGCTTTTCCATCGTGAACGGCCACCAGATTTTGCGCGGCTTGTAATTGTGGTTCAGGAAATAGTCGTATTTCATCAACGCTAATGCGACATCCGGCTCCAATGCGGCGGGAATCCGCTCTCCCCCCTCCGTCAAAAACGACCAGAGCCGCGAGAACAAATCTTCAAGCTGATGGCCGATTTTTTGCCAGCCCCGCTCCTCCCAGTAATCGCCGAACGCCTGGAAAAAATCGAACGGCGATTCGAATACCCGATCCACCAAATATAGCAGCGTCCGGTCCATACGGTGCGCGTTCCAATATTTTTCCAGCACATCCTCGACCCGCTTGATGCGGACGATGTCCGAAAACGGCAGCACGTCGTTGCCCAATATTTCATACGGCGACCGGTCCATGTAGATATAGCCGTATTTGTCGGCATTATGGCGCAAGCCGGTGCCGCGCAGCATTTTGAGAAAACCGAGCTGCAATTCTTCCGGCCGCAGCGCGAACACGTCGTTGAACGTTTTGCGGAACGTGTCGTAATCTTCGTGCGGCAAGCCGGCGATCAGATCGAGATGCTGATCGATCTTGCCCGACTCCCGGATCGCCGTTACCGTTCGCGACAGCTTAGCGAAATTTTGCCGGCGCTTCACCGCTTCGTTCGTCGGGTCGTTCGTCGATTGAACGCCGATCTCGAAGCGGAAAATGCCCGGCGGCGCATGCTTCGCCAAATAGTCCAGCACCTCCGGCCGCATAATGTCCGCCGTAATTTCGAACTGGAACACGCAGCCGCGGTGGTTTTCGATCAGAAACTTGAATATTTCCAATGCGTAATCCCGCTTGATATTGAAAGTCCGGTCCACGAACTTGATCAGCTTCGCACCGGATTCGATCAGATAGAGCAAATCGGCCTTCGTCCGCTCCATATCGAAGTACCGGACCCCTACCTCGATGCTGGACAGGCAGAACTGGCACATGAACGGACAACCCCGGCTCGTCTCGAAATAGACGACGCGGTTCGGCAATTGCGCGACATCTTCGGGAAAACGGTGCGGCGACGGCAGCCGCGACAGATCCAGCTTCGGACGTGGCGGATTGATGATGATCTCTTCTTCGTCCCCGCGGCGTTTGCGGTAAGCGAGCCCGAACACCATATGCAGCTTCTCTTCGCCCTGCAGTTCGGTGAGCAGATGATGAAACGTTTCCTCGCCTTCCCCGACGACGATGCAGTCGACTGCGGGCAGGCGGCGCAGCCAATACTCGGTGTCGTAGCTCACTTCCGGACCGCCGAGCACGATCTTGACCGATGGTTTGATTTTGCGCAGCATGTCGATGACGACGATCGTCTCCTCGATGTTCCAGATGTAGCAGGAGAAGCCGACAACGTCCGGATCGCGCGAAAACAGATCGGAAACGATGTTCATCGGCGGGTCTTTGATCGTATATTCGGCAATTTCGATATGAAAATCCCGTTCGCTGTACGCCTTCAGACAGCGCAGCGCCAGAGACGTATGAATGAATTTGGCGTTGAGCGTAGCCAGTACGACGTTCATTTTGTTTTTACCCTTTCTCTTACGTTACGGCATTTGCTTGCATCGTCTCCCATTGTACCAGAACCGCACCGACAAAAGAACCGGCAAGCCGTTTTCCGTTACGGGCAACTTTTCCTGCGAGCGCCCCCGTTCGTCCCGAAACCGCCGATGCCGGAGCAACAAATAAAGGCACCCGCCGGCAGCGGCCGGAAGAGTGCCCGTATAAAGAAGAATGATGGCATTTTACCAATTTACGATTTAAAAGCGCGTTTCGATATGCAACTGTTCTTTTACCTGCAAATGAATGACGGGATAGCGGACCTTCCATTTGCCGTTGCCAAGATCAGTCACTTCGTCCGCGTTCAGGCCGCGGGGCTTGAAGTCGAAGGTGCGGTCGTAGTAGACAATCAGCTCAACCGCTTCGTCCGGCAGCAGGCCGCTTACGGTCAAACCGAGATGGATCGCCCAATTGCGAAGCTCTTCGCGGCTGCTTTCAATATAATATGTGTAAAATAGCGGATCGATATTGGCGGTCAGCACAAGCCAGCCTTCCGCGTCGCGTTTCGCCTGCCAATCTTTTATTTCCGCGGTTCCCTGGCTCGTCTGGACGTAAGCGAACTCCTTCTCCAGCAGCTTCACGATCTCGCTCTCCGAAGCGCCCTTCAGCGTCGACGGCAGCTTCGAAGGAAGGAATGCCGCTGTATTGGCTTCTCCGGATGCGATCTGTAAAAGAAGCCGATGCACATGCTCGATGCTGACGGCAAAGTTCAGATCGGCGTTCACCTTTTGATAGCCGGATGTGGTTATGCCGATAAGCTCGCCGCTTTCGTTGAACAGCCCGCCGCCCGAGCTGCCGCTGTCGATCGGAGCGCTCGTCTGCAAATAGGTCACGCCGTTCTCGCGGATGATGTTGCTGATCAGCCCTTCGCTTACCGTATTGCGCAGCCCGTGCGGACTGCCGATCGCCACGACCGTATCGCCTTTGGCGATCGAATTCGGCGAGCCGAACTTTACGCCTTGGGCAGGCAATGGTTCTTTGGTTTGAATGATGGCCAAATCGGCATTTTCATCGTAAGCGATCACCCCGGCAATTTCATAGATCCGGTCGTTTATCATCACCGCATGGCCCGAGGTCGCGCCATCCATGACGTGATAGTTGGTCAGAATCAGATCGGGGCTAATTACGACGCCGCTTCCCTGCGCTCGATTCGTCGCAATCATGACGACGCTCTCGTCATTTCGCTCGACAATTTCGGCCGGGGTCAGCTTGGCTGACGGCTTCGCCGGCTCCTGCTTCAGCTTTTGCTTCCGCTCGGCGGCCAGCGCTTCGGCGGACTTGATGCGCACCGTCTTCGTCTTCGCATCCCATTTCACATCGGCGCCAAGCGCCTCTCCGACGAATCGCAGCGGCACGAGCGTGACGCCCCCGCGCACTTCGGCCGGCGCATCGAGCACCATTTTCTTCCCGTTAACGATCGCCTGCTTGCTTCCGACCTTCAAGGTGACGACGGTATAGCCTTTGCGCCCGATAACCGTCTTCGTCTCCGGTTCCCATACGACATCGGCGTGCAGCGCCGCAAAGACGGAACGCATCGGCACGAGCGTCACGCCATGCCGGATGACAGGCGCGCTCGGCAGCTGTATTTTTTGGCCGTCGACATCAATTCGGATTTCGCCAGCCGCCGGAACGGTTCGTGACGCAGCAGCGCCGGGCCGTTCCGCAGCGGACGCCGAACCGCCTCCTGCAACCGGCGCCAGGACAAGCACCGGCACAAGCCATGAATAAAGCAACGTTTTGACCAGCAATTTCTTCAAACTTTAACGCTCCCTCTCCGATTTTCCCCAATTTCCCACGATTTACATCGTACCACCCGGACAAGCGACTGTCTACGTCATAACGTGAGATTACGATAAATATATCGGCATTTTCGAACGCGATAAAAAGAGGAATTTCATTAGCGGAACGCACACGACGAATAATGGACTGAAAACGGTTTAAGGAGACGGAAACGATACATACTATATGATAAAGCGACTGTCGGAAAGACAGTTGCAAAGGAGGTCCGTCTTATGATAAAACGGGAAAACGATTTGATGGTCGGCTTGTTCAATGGCATGCTGCTTGCATTGCCGTTCTGGATATGCGCCGCGCTTCTGTTTTTTCGCTAATGATGGATTCTTCTCCTCCTCATCTGTTGCTTCTAACGGCATCTTCCGCGCGTCATGCCACAGGGGATGCCGTTCGTGCATAATCGAGCCCCTCATTCGTGACAAGAAAATGGTCCGCATGATATAGTGAGGACACAAATTCAACGATAACGGACGAAACGCAAACCGATTGTCCGGTTGATGGTTGGAAGAGAAGGACGGAGGATCAGGCAAACATGAAGCGGGATGGACAATACGCCGGTTTCACCGGCAATAGCCGGCGGGACGGGCAGGCGCAAACGCGGGGCGGTGCGGAACGGAACGGAAACGGCGGAAAACCGCCGCAGCGCGCACAGCAGCAGGAGACGCATCGAAGCGGGCGAATGAAGACGGGAGCGTTGACGCCGGCGAACGCCGGCAGTGCGGACGGCCGGACGCGCAGCGCCAACGCGGGCGCTAATGATCCGCAGGCGCGGCCGCCGGCAGCGGAACGGCACCGCCTCGGCGGCGACGGCGGGAAGCGCCGGGGCGCGGCGCAAGCGACGGCAGCCGCGCAAGCGGTGACAGCGGCGCAAGCGGCAGGTGCGGCGACGGCAGCGGACGCGGCCGGTGGCGGCAAGCGGTCGCGAAACTGGTCGGAGCGGCGGCCTTCCGCCGAAGATGTGCGAACGGGCGACCGGATCGTCGTCACGATCAAGCGCATCGGCATTAACGGCGAAGGCGTCGGCTACTACCGCCGCAAGGCGGTATTCATCGACGGCGCGCTGCCGGGCGAGGTGGTCAGGGCGCGCGTCGTAGCGGTCGAGCCGAAACGGCTCGTCGCCGAAGCGGTCCAGACGGAGAAGCGCTCGCCGCAGCGCGTCGATCCGCCATGCCCGATCTACGAGGCATGCGGCGGCTGCCAGCTGCAGCATCTCGCCTACGACGGCCAGCTTGCGGCCAAGGAGGAGCTCGTGCGCGAATCGTTCGCGCGCTACGCCGGGCTGGATGGGGCGGCGCTGCCGCTGCGCCCCATGCTGGGCATGGACGAGCCTTGGCGCTACCGCAACAAGGCTCAGCTGCAGGCGGGACGGGGCGCGGACGGCCGCCCCGTCCTCGGGCTGTACGAGCCGGGCAGCCGCCGGCTCGTGGACATCGTCGGCGCGGACTGCATGGTGCAGCAGTCCGCGATCAATGCGGCGGCCGCCAAGGTGCTCCGGGTACTGGAGCGCCTTGGCGTGCCGCTGGCCGAGCGCAGCCCGGGTACGGGGCTGCGCACGGTCGTGCTGCGGGTCGCCCAGGAAACGGGCGAGCTGCAGCTCACGCTTGTGGCGGCGCACGAGTCGTTCGCGCCGCACGGGCCGCTCGTGGAGGCGATCCGGCAGGAAGCGCCGGAGATCGCCTCCATCTCGCTCAACATCAACGCGGGCGATACGCCCGTCGTGTTCGGCGACCGCACCGTCACGTTATGGGGCGCACCCGCGCTCCATGTCTCGCTCGGCGACTTGACGTTCGCCCTGTCGCCGCGCGCGTTCTTCCAGCTGAATACGGTACAGACCGTCAAGCTGTACGATGCCGTGCTGGAAGCGGCGGCGCTGACCGGTCGGGAAACCGTGGTCGACGCCTACTGCGGCACCGGCACGATCGGCCTGTGGCTCGCGCCGCATGCCCGGGAAGTGCGCGGTGTCGAAACCGTCCGGGAAGCGGTCCTCGACGCGCAGCAGAACGCCGCCCTGAACGGGCGGAACAACGCCCGCTTCTATGTCGGCAAGGCGGAAGAACTGCTCCCCCGCTGGGTGCGCGAGGGCTTCCGCCCCGACGTCATCGTCGTCGACCCGCCGCGGACCGGCTGCGATGCCCGCCTGCTGAAGGCAATCGCGGACGCCCGGCCGAAACGGCTCGTCTACGTTTCCTGCAACCCGTCGACGCTGGCCAAGGACTGCCGCTATCTGCTCGACGCCGGCTTCTCCATCGAATGGCTGCAGCCGGTCGACATGTTCCCGCAGACGTCGCATGTGGAGTGTGTAATATTAATGGTTCGTAATGCCTGAGAGGTGACAATATCGCTTAAACAGGGAAGCTTCACTCGTCAGAGTGGGGCTTCCCTTTTCGGCTTAATACTCCGAATCAAATCGAAGACGTTTAATTACGATGCGATTGGATCAAGGCTTGGGCGGCTTGAACAACATCTGCCGGGGGGCTGTCCGGGCCAATTAACCTTGCGGTTATGCAGAAGCCCTCCATGAGAACAAACAGCTGCCGCGCAAGATGATCAGGCGAATTCAATCCGTATTGCTTGCAGATGTCTGCCAAGCGGGACACAACCGATTTTTTATGACGGCTTGCCGCCTGATTCACGATATGTTCTGGGAATGGATATTCCATGGCGACCGCCTGATAGAGACAGAAGGTCGATTGCGGAGATTCGGAATGCTGACTGGCAATCGTTTTGAAAATACTCAATAAAAGCAGCGTGCCGACCGTCGCTCGTATATTTGCTCCTTTGCCTAGTACTCAGGCAGGCGCATTGGCGTAGGGCTTGACAAAAACGTTCATAGCAACGAATCTCACACGCCTTATTTTCGCCAATAAGCCGCTTTTTCAGATGTAACGAATCTGAGCCACCTTATTTACGATATTCCGCCTGAATTGGACTGCTTTTAAGCAAATAGCGTTGCTCAGTTTCGTTACATTTCCAAAACAGCGATTTTTCGCCAAATAGCGTTTGTCAGATTCGTTAGATCGTAAATGGAAGCCTCAATCGTTAATGGAGGATCGTTAATGGAGGATCGTTAATGGAGGATCGTTAACGGAGAAGCGTATGAATTGCGGCCATGATGACCATACGATCCGCCATGCGCCAGCATGACCGCCGAAACCATATCATGGCGCACGGATGAACTCCCCCTTCGCTCCAATCGATTGCCGCTTTATGATCCGCAGCGAGGCGGTGTTAACCGGAACCGGGAAATATTTCCGATCTTTCCGCCCTCACAGCATCGTCATATCTCCAATCTTCCCCTCCTCCGGACAACTGCGCAAGCATCGTCCCACCCGCCGTCACATATACTGTACCGAGCTGCGGCCGGCCTGCATGTACAATCGGCTTCGCGGGTATGCGCCATCCCGGAAACCGATCCATGAAACATCCACAAAAACTTAATGCTGCGAAAACGAGAAATTTACATATCGAATCTATAATTATGCGGGTAAAAAAGAGAGAGGGACATGCTCCCCATTCCAGATGAAAGGAGGGCAGAACGGGTCATTAATGCGCGATTCATCCGGAGGGAGAACTAATCGTTAGCGCGCGATTCATCGGAAAACAGGCCTTGGAACAGGCCCCGGCCCGGCCCGGTTGAACGCCGGCAGAAACGTTTCATCAAACAATTGCGGTTTGGAGGTTCCTAGACGAATGAGGCAGATAAAACGTACGATTGCGCTTCTTCTATGCCTGGGTTTGCTTATTTCCGGGCTTTTGCCGGCTCAAGCCGTACAAGCTGCGGCGGAGAGCGATCCGCAAGCCCAAATCCTCGATACGAGACAGCTCGAAATCGCCCCGGATACTTATTATAACTGGTACGATATGAAGCTTCCGAGAGGGCTGGAGAAAGTACATACCGTGGAATTCCACCCCTCCAACCCCCATCTGGAGTTAATCGCGGGAACGAAAAGCGGCAAAGTGTACGGCATGCAAGGCGTTACGGCCATGGCCGCTTATTACGACAAACCCGGCCAACGGGTCATTGCCGGCATTAACGGCGACTTCTATGATTTGTCGAAGTACGGAACCGGCGTGCCGAATGGCCTGTTCATGGGCGACGGCAAAATTCTCAATACGCCGGATGCGAACTATGCCGTCTTCCTGCTGGACAAGGACGGCACGACGCGATATGAGCCGATTCCGAAGCTGACCAGAACGGTCACGATTCACGGCGAAACCAGCAATATTACCCATATTAACCGGTATCGCGAGAACAATCAGCTCATCTTATATACGTTCGATTATGCGGACTCGACGAAAACGAACGAGTATGGAGACGAAGTAGTTTTGGACGTGCTTGAAGGAGAAGTGAAGCATGGCCAAACGATGAGGCTGAAGGTCGCGGAGATTCGCAAAAATGCGGGCAACACGCCTTTGGCCGAAGGGAAGGTCGTGTTGTCCGCAAGCGGCACGGCCAGGGCCGTTTTGGAAGGTCTGAATGTCGGAGACGAGATTACGGCCAACTTCGCTTTCCCTCCGGGATACGAAAACGTGGCGGTAGCCATGAGCGGTTACAGGCTCATACAAGACGGAGTCGTGCTGAGCAACGTTCCGGTTCAGGGCGTTCATCCCAGAACGGCCATCGGCACGAAAGCGGACGGCACGGTCGTCATGATCGAGATCGACGGAAGAGCGCCGGGATTCAGCGAAGGCGTAGAGACGTCGGAGCTCGGCCAGATTATGAAAGACTTGGGCGTCGTCAATGCGATCAATCTGGACGGCGGCGGTTCCTCCACCTTTATCGCCAGATTGCCGGGAGAATCGACGTTCCGCATGTTGAACCGGCCTTCCGACGGGGTTGAGCGGCAAACCGGGAATTCGCTTTTGTTGGTGAACAAGGCGCCGGCGGGCGACGCTGCCAAGCTTGTCGTTCAACCGCAGTTCGAGCGCGTGCTGGCGGGAACCGCGCTTCCTTTGAAGGCAAAAGCCGTTGACGCGACCGGCCATCCGGCCTCCTTAACCGGGACGCTTTCATGGAGTGCCGACCCCGAGTATGGAACGATTGATGAGAGCGGGGTTTTTACGGCCGGATCGAAAGCCGGGATCGCCGCGATTGAGGTGACGGCGGAAGGCTTGTCGGGATCGGGACGTGTGGAGGTCGTCACGGAGCTGACCGATCTGAAATTCCCCGATGCGGAGAAAGCGATCGATTCCGGGGCAACCGTCGAGCTTCAGGTTCAAGCGCTTCGGAATGGCCAGGAAATTATAGCCGACAACCGTTTGCTGGAGTGGAGAGTGGAAGGCGACATCGGCACCGTGGACGCGAACGGCGTATTTACAGCGACGACCGAGAGCGGCAAAAGCGGCAAAATTTTTGTCAAATACGGGAATGTCGAGACATCCATGAATGTCAACGTCGGAACGCCGCCCGTCATTTTGGAAGATTTCGAAGGGAATCTGGACAAATACCACAAGACAGCCGGAGCCAACTACAATAAATCGGTAGCCAGCATTACCTATGAGGACGACTTTGTCCGCTTCGGCAATCAGGCGTTGAAGCTGGAGTACGATTTTACAGGAAAACCAAGCACGTCGGGAGCTTATCTCCAGGCAACGAACCCGGCCAATTATATTCAAATTCCCGGCTATCCGCAAAAAATCGGCATGTGGGTTTACGGGGACGGCAGCGGGTATTGGCTCCGGGCGCAAATTCGCGCAAACGGTGGAACCGCGAACGGCACGCCGCTAAACTTTACCGATGAAACGACGGGCGTGAATTGGACGGGGTGGAAATACGTAGAAGCGGACGTTCCTCCCGGATTGCAGCTTCCGCTCACGATGGATATGCCGGTTCGTCTTATGGCTACCGCAAGCAAGGTGAAAGGCGCGGGCGTGATCTATGTCGACAACATTCGGGCCGTTTACGGGCCGACCCAGGACGATTTCGACCCGCCGATCATCAAAGATATCGAGCCGGCGGAAGGCAGCACCATCCATACGAACACGCCGACTATTCGGGCTGTCGCGGAGGATGCGGGCTACGATCCTAAAGTACATCCGGGCACGACGTTAATCGACCCGGACAAAATTTTCGTTTATCTGGACGATGTTCTCGTTCCGCATACGCTATACCCTCCGGAGGGACGCATCGCGTATAAGCACGACATCCCGCTTGTGGACGGCCTTCATAAAGCGAAAATCAAAGTGCGCGATTTGTCCGGCAACCGAACGGAGAAAGAGTGGATCTTCAACGTCGATACCGGTTCGTCCAGGTTTGTGTACCACGCGCCTGCTGTCACGTATGCCGGGAACAGCTACACGCTCGATATAAAAGGAAGCAACGTAGCCGGCATTCATGCGGGCGAGCTTCAATTCCAGTTTGATGCAAGCAAGATCGAGGCGCTGCAATTTGTGCCGGGCGGCAAGCTGGGCGAAACATTGGCGCAGGCCGAGATCAATCCGGCTGCAGGTTCCGTGAAGGTGATGTTCGACAGCTTAAACAGCGTGTCTCTTGCCGACGACGATCTTCTCGGACAGATTCAGTATCGGGTCAAACCGGATGCGACGGGGAAACATACGATTCAATTCCAGTCCGGCACCATCAAGCTGACCGAATCGCCGGACAAGGGCTGGACGTTCTTCGGCTTGCCTGTAGAGGCGGAGATCAAGCACGCTCTTGAGCTGAATTGGGATGAGTATGGCGTCGTGGAAGGTTATCCGACAACCTTCACCATTACAGACGAAGCGGGAGTGCCGGTTGAAGGGGTCAAGCTGCTCGTCGACGGCGTGGACCGGGGGACCACCAATAACGAAGGAAAGCTCGTGCTGACGGACCTGACCGGTACGGTGAAGTCGTACAACATTCAAGCGGTGAAAGGAACGCTGTACAGCCCTGTCCGGACACTGACCGTATCCAAGCTGTTCGGGACGGTTACGCCTTACAATGTCAATGTAAATATGGGCGCAGACCCGAAAAGCTCCAGAGGCTTTACTTGGCACACGCACCCCAGCGTCCAAACGACGGTCGTGGAATTGGCGAAAAAAGAAGGCTTCACCGGTTTCGACGGACCGAACGTCATCAAGGTAACAGGCGAAAACTCGTTATTCGTGACTTACGATCTCGGAACGGTTCGTGTGCATAAAGCTGCGGTGAGCGGACTGGAACCCGGTACGGAATACGTCTATCGCGTAGGCGACGGAGCAAGCCATTACAGCGCGCAAGGCTCGTTCGCCACTGCCCCTGCCTATGGCGAGAACTTGAAGTTTTTATTCTTCGGGGATTCCCAGGCGGCGGACAGCAACGGGTTTAACTTATGGGGCAACACGGTGGCGAAGGCCGTGAACGAGCACCCGGATGCCGAGTTTATCGTTCATGCGGGCGATATGGTCGACTCGGGCCATCTCGAAGCGCAGTGGAATTGGTTCTTCGATAAGGCGAAGGATTACTTGATGAACACGACCCTGGTTGCGGTGCTGGGCAATCACGAGGTGACCGGAACGAAAGGCATCAGCGACTTTAATCAGCATTTCAACCAGCCGGGGAACGGATTGGAGAGCCTGAAAGGAACGAATTTCTCGTTCGATTACAAAAATGCGCATATTGTCGTGCTGAACAGCGAGTCCGAATATGCCGCCCAGAGGGAGTGGCTCCGTCAGGACCTTGCGGCAACGGATAAGAAATGGAAAATCGTCGCGTTCCACCGCGGTCCTTACGGCAGCATCTACGATACGGCGGAAGTCCGGGAGCAGTGGGTTCCGGTATTCGACGAATTCCAAGTCGATCTGGTCTTGAACGGACATGACCACATTTATCTGCGCAATTTCATGAAAAACAACCAAAAGGCGGACATGGGAGAAGGTACGGCCTATGTCGTCGCCGGGTCGACCGGACCCAAGTTTTACGATCTGGTTCCGAAGCCTTGGACGCAATTTTACGATCGGGAACAAAAGCAAATGTATGTGTCCGTGGAGATTATCGGAAACGAATTAACCGTTGTGACCAAAACGGTGGACGGAAGAGAAGTTGACCGTTTTACGCTCTCGAAGAAAACGGCCTCCTCTGTCGTCATCAGCAAGCCGGAGGTTCAAATCCCTTATGGCCAGTCGGTTAAACTGGACGCCTATGTGCTGCCTGAAAATGCGTTGGACCGTTCGGTTACTTGGTCGGTGTACAGCGGTCAAGACGTTGTGACCGTTACAGACGACGGTCTGGTGACCGCTACCGGTCTCGGTACGGCCGTTGTCCGGGCGACCAGCGTAAATGCCGATGTATATGCGGAAAGTCACATAACCGTGCTGGATGTCTCCCAGGCCATTCGGATCAGCGGTCCTGCCGAGATGGAAGCCGGAAGCTCGGCCCCGACGGTTACGGAAGCCGTATATGTATCCGGAACGAGAGTGCCGCTAACGGCCGGGGTACTGTATGAGAGCAGCCGTCCCGAAGTCGCGTCGATCGATACCGGCGGACAAATTACGGCGCATGCTCAAGGGGTTACCGTCATAAGCGCGGTCTATGAAGATTTGAAAGACAGTTACACCCTTGTCGTGAAGCCCCGTCCGAACCCGGTCACGGCTCTCGAATTGACCGGCAAGTCCAGCATCGTGGTGGGCGAAACGGTTCAGATCGCAGCCACAGCCGTCTATGCGGACAACAGCAGACAGGCCGTAACCGACGGTTTGAATTACAGCAGCAGCGATGAAGCGGTTGTTACCGTGGACGCGAAGGGAATGCTGCAAGGCATTCGCCCCGGAACGGCAACCATCACCGCGACGCTGGGATCGGTAGCAGGCACGCTGCAAGTCACGGTCCGTGAAGAGACGCCGGATACCGGCCCAAGCGAGCCGACACCAGGCCCAAGCGAGCCGGCACCAGGCCCAAGCGAGCCGGCACCAGGCCCGGCGCCCGGTCCGGTGCCCGATGAAGATGAAGAGGACGAGTGGACGAAACTGAAGGAGCAATTGAAATCCGGCAACACCGTCATCGAGATCAACGATCCGAATCAGGAGCTCAAACTTCCTGGAAGCGTGTTGGATCTGCTGCAGGATCAACCGTCTATCACGGTTAAATTTGCGAATGCGTCCGTAGAAATCCCGGCCGCCGTTCTGGCGGAGCTTCTGGAGCTGGTGCCGGCTGCGCAGCGTTCGGACAGCGTCATTACCTTTAGCGCGGCTCCGGTTCCGGGTGAAACGGTCGAACAAAAATTGAATTCCGCAGGGCGCCGGAGCGGGGTCGCGATCAAGACAGCCGGCGACGTGCTGGATTTCAACTTGACGGTTACGGCGAAAGACGGTAAAGCGATCTCATTGTCCGCTTTCAACAAACCGATTAAACTGGCGCTCAACGTTCAGCCATCCGCAGACAAGCGTCTGGCCGGCATTTACTATATCGGCGACGCAGGCGGGCTCGAATATATTGGCGGTCAGTGGCAGGGAGACGCAATGGTTGCTTCCATCACGCATTTCAGCCTATATGCGGTTCTGGAATACAAGAAGACGTTCGACGACGTGGCGGAAAGCTACTGGGCGGCCGATCCCATTCGAGTGCTGGCAGCCAAACATCTGATTCAGGGAGTAAGCGAGCGCCAATATGCCCCGATGCGCAACGTGACCCGAGCGGAATTTGCGGCGCTCCTCGTTCGCTTGCTCGGATTGAAGGAAGAAGCGAAAACGGCGTTCGCCGACGTATCGCCTGGAGAATGGTTTGCGCAGGACGTGGCGAAAGCCGTGAAAGCGGGCATTGTGAAAGGGATAAGCTCCGAGACGTTTGCGCCTGATGCCCGGATTACAAGGCAAGAAATGGCCGTGATGGCCGTTCGCGCCTACCGATATGCCGCTGCGAACGGTAAAGGCACGGGCATGGCGGCGCCCTTCACCGACCTGACGGACGCCCCGGCCTGGGCTCGTGAAGCGGTCGGAACGGCATACGCGCTCGGCCTCATTCAAGGGCGGTCGGAAACCCGCTTCGATCCGGGTGCGCCAATGACACGCGCCGAAAGCGCGCAAGTCGTTTACAATCTGCTGAAACGGCTAGACAACATATCGCCATAACGCGGCATTGAAAAGCAATGGCTCCCCGACCGGGGAGCCATTGCTTTTACCAACGGCAAAGAGCGGCAGCGAATCTCGTAATTGCGGTTCAAAACGCTCCTTCTCCGGAAATGACATAAATGGTAATTACTGAGATTCAAAAAGACTTAAAACCTTTTTTCTGTTGTTGGACTCGGCTATTTTTTTAGGCGACATTCCCTCTTTGTTTTCTTTATGGAAATCAGCCCCGAACTGCAGCAGCAATTGGATGTATTCCATTTTATAATTTCGTTTTACAGCATAATGGAGAGCCGTATTGCCATCCTCATCAGCGAAATTTACATTTGCCCCGTTTTGTAAAAACCATTCTGCCATACCGAACCTTTTCCATGTAAACGCCGCAAGAAATGCGGCATCCTCAATCTCCGCTCCATATTTTTTGAATAGATCGGCCGCTTTGACATCATCGTACCAAGCGATGGCAAACATGCAATGATTGGGGTCTGCGCCTGCAGACAGAAGATAGGTATAAAGCTTTTCATTTCTTCCCCGTGTATACGCGTACCAAAGCGGGGTAGCGGGAAAAAACCGCACCGGTCGGGAATTTTATGAATGGAATTGATGTCCATGCCGCTTTCAAGAAGCAGCTTCAAAATTTGCAGACTCGCTTCAACCTTTTGCGGATCAGTGGAAATATCAAGACCGCACAAATAATGGAGCGCATTTTTGCCGTCTTTTTCCGACCATTGAGTCCACTTTGCGTCTTTGCGGAGCAATTCAGTCCCCTTTCATGATTGCCTAAGCGACCAGGCTCCGAGCCTGGAACGGCGAATTCCTCTGCTCCATAAATTCATGACGCGCTTCCCCTTTAGCATGATTTGGCAATTGACAGTTTCGGATTACAATTGTAATATTTAATCGTGGATTACAGCTGTAGTCGACGGAAGGAGAGTTACGGATGAAGCAGATTCCCAAGATTTCGGACGCGGAGTGGGAGGTGATGAAAGTTTTTTGGGCGAAAGCCCCGCTGACCGCAAACGATGTTATCCAAGCTTTGGAAGGTAGTAAGGATTGGAATCCGAAAACGATACGAACGCTTATTAAACGGCTGGTCGAAAAAAACGCCGTCGGTTATAAACAGGAAGGCCGCAACTATTCCTATTTTCCGCTCGTTCAAGAAGAGGAATGCGTGCGATCCGAAACGAGGTCGTTTTTGAAACGCATTTACGGCGGCGCGTTGAAACCGATGATCGTCAACTTTCTTAAGGAAGAGCAATTAACGAAAGAGGATATCGAAGAACTGAAACGCATCCTGGATGAAAGAAGGGATTAGGTCGGATGGCTTCTCTGCTAACGGACGTATTTTACCGGGTCTTATCCGTTTCGGCGATGGCAACGGTGCTGGTCCTCCTCATCTTCTTGGCGAGATGGCTGCTGAAAAACCAATTAAAGCCGCGCTGGACGTATTGGCTATGGATGCTGCTGGCCGTGCGTTTGCTTCTGCCCTGGACGCCCGAAAGCTCCTTTAGCGTGTTCAACCTCATCCCGCTGGAAACGAACGAAACGTCGACGGCGAGCCACCGTGCGGCGCTGGAAAACGAACCCGCAGCCGATCCGATGCCCGCTTCCGAAGCGGCAGCACAATCACAACCGGCCGAACCGGTCGTCCAGCCGCCATGGAGCGGATTAACGGGAAGCATGCCGGAAACGAAGTCCTTCCCTTGGATGCCGTTCGTATCCGTGGTTTGGCTGATCGGAGCCGTAACGATGCTCGGCTATATTCTCGCGGTAAACATGCGTTTCTCGATGAAAATCAAAAAAGAACCGCCAGTCGCCGATCCAAAGGTGAAATCCGTCTTCGAACAATGCATCCAAGAGATGAAGGTGAAACGGCAAGTCGCTTTAATCGAGTCGAACCAAGCTTCAACACCGATGCTCGCGGGCGTCGTACGGCCTAAGCTTTTGATGCCCGGATACGCTTTAAACACGCTGAATAACAGCCAGCTCAGATACGTATTTCTGCATGAATTGTCGCACGTCAAGCGAAACGATATCGCGGCCAACTGGTTAATGAACGTCCTGCTTGCCTTGCATTGGTTCAACCCTTTGCTTTGGTACGCATACCGCAAAATGCGGGAAGATCAGGAAATCGCATGCGATTCGTTGGCGCTGACCCGCATCGGCCCTGACGAGTCCAGGGACTACGCGGCCGCCATCATCAAACTGCTGGAGGCATTTGCAAGCCAAGTGCGTTTAGCCGGCGTGGCAAGCATATCGGGAAACAAAAAGGAATTAAAGAGGAGAATCATCATGATCACGTCACTGAAAAACAACTCCTACAAAATGTCGCTGCTCGGCCTTGCCGTCATCTTGATCATCAGCGGATGCGCATTAACGAACGCAAAATCCGCCGGCAATGCGGGAGCAGGCACCGAAAACGCCCAAAACGAAGCGCCTGCCCAAACCGACATTCCCGTTCAGGACGAAGATGAAGTTCAGGACGAAGATGAAGTTCAAGAATTGAATCCAAGCAGCGATTTTGCGATCCGAGCTAATGGGAAGCTGATCTCGCTCAAAGATTTCGACAACCAGATACGCTTGGCGGAAATACTGGGCGAGCCGATTTCCGAGAACACGGAAACGCTTGGCGACGGGGCCGATACGCATACAGGCTCTCAAATCAAAACATTGACGTATGACGGTTTGCAGCTTACCTTGTTCTCGGCCGATCAGGATCAATATTGGGTCATGAAAATGGACGTTGCCGGCGGCGAATACGCTACGGCGAAAGGAGTTCAAATAGGCGATACGGTGGAGGAAATCCAGAAGCTGTACCCGGATATCGAAATCGCCAAAGACGGAAGAACCGATCCGAATAACTGCGCCTATGAAATCCGAAACGACGAAGAATCGAATTACTTGTCTTTTGAAGTAAAAGACGGCATCGTTGAACATATATCGGTTTATCATCTTATACCATAACAAGTCGCGGCCGTTTTCCGGACTCATCCGGCGAGCGGCCGCGTTTTTATTTTTTGAAGAACTAACGATGCAGCTGTCACTGGACGGGGGCGTGTCGGATGAATCCCGCTGGATGATGTTGAGCGAAGAGATTTTGGAAGATTACTTGGCCTATTACGATACGGTGGATACGATCGTCGTGGGCAGAAACTCGTACGCCTCCCTCGCCCAATATTGGCAGCAGGCAGAGAATTCGTCCGATTCGCTGGAACGGACGATAGCCCGGCGCATGAACGAAATTCCCAAAGTGGTGATTTCCCGTTCCGAAGTGGATTTGATATGGAGAAACTCGCAACAGATTGTGGTCAAGGACGAACCGTCGCTCACTCGGGAAATGGAAGTTTTGAAAAAACGGACAAATCACATTTCGGTCGAAAGCGGAGTTAAAACATGGCAATCCTTTATCCGTCACGATTTATATGACGAGCTGTGGCTGCTCGTCCACCCGGTGATCGCTTCTCATGGCGACCGATTGTTCGCTCTTGCCGACAAGCAGCAATCACTCCGGTTAAACCGCACCAAAACGTACAAGAATGGCGTAGTCGGTTTGCATTATCAAAAATAATCTCACGTATCGATTGCTGATAGGCACTGATGCAAAATGAGCTGGTGGGCCGCGTTTGCTTACAAGATAAGGGGATGACCGGAATGAATATTTAACCTGAATTTCGAAAGCCCA
>NZ_JBCNFP010000137.1:0-7251 GCF_050481165.1 Paenibacillus cisolokensis | reverse complement strand
TCCGATTTCATGTTAAATACTATGTATCGTCAGATTTTGTTTCTTTATTACATTGAAGAAAAACCGTATAGAGAAATTGCACAGCAATTGGGGACAACCGAACAGTATTCAATAAAATCAACGTATGCTGCACGACGAATCTTCACTCGAAATGACAACCGTTGACACCGATTCCGGAGTGATTAAAGGTATACGAATACACGACGATGTTGGGGTGATGATCACTTACAACAACGATTTTATTCACGTGGAAGTGGATTTTTGATCTCTTGGGAATAGAGCTGCTTTCTGGTTTCTTGCTCTCCGCATGACAAGCGAGGTGCAAATACTCTATAATGAAACCGATACCATAAAAATGCTTGCCGGCCGCTGAGCACTTCCGGCAATCCGACCAAAGGAGCCGTCCCTTTGACTATTCTGCTCTTGTTTTTAATGGGGGCCGCCCTCATCCTGTTTGTCACCAAAGCCCGCAGCCCTTCCGCCTACTGGATGGCTTGCGTGTTATTCGGCTGGTTTTTGAGCATGTCCGGGCTAGTCCTTTTTTTGGCCAAGTACGGCGGATTTTATTTCAAGGTCAACAAAGTATTGTTTTTTAACGAATCGATCCGCAACGTGCTGCTGCACTCCCCTCTGCAAATCGGGGACATCAGCCGCATGATTACGATCGGTCGGTCCGTGTTTATTTTCAGTTTGTTGGGACTGGGCATTACGTTGTATTTGAACAAACCGTTCAAGAAAATATGGAAATATATTGCACTGAACAGTCTCCTTCCCATTCTCAACATCGTGTTTTACGACCCCGTCGTTTACAAATGGATATTGAACACGGTCGAGCGCCGATACACGTTCGTCATCGGATGGGTCACCAGGGCGTGGATCGTGCTATCCGCGCTGGTCGCCTTCTTTTTGATTTTATGGAGATATCGTAACATTACGATTCCCTGGATCAAAAAACAGATCAGCTTTATCCTGCTTGGGCTGCTTGCGCTGAACGGATTTTATTTCTACCTCGGCTTTATGGGTCCCTTGCAGGTAACGGATATCCGGACCTATTATGTGCTCTATTCCAATTTTTCGAATTTTAATCCGCCGCTCACTTTGTTCGAGTGGTATTTCAGCATCTTGTTTACAGGGGGCGTTTCGATCGTCAGCCTGCTGGCCATCTGGCGTTATACGAGGGTCGAGAAAAATATGGGAAAGCTCGATTTGCGCCTGGAGCGGAAAATCAAAACCGCGGACATGGGCACAAAAATCTTTACCCACGCCCTGAAAAACCAACTCCTTACGCTGCAGGTGCTGAATAAAAAGATGGAAAAAACGGCCAAACTCCGGGAAGAGCGATCCGATGCCGCAGACCTGCAGCTGCAAAAGCAGATCGAGCAGGCTGGAGCGATCATCCACCATACCCTGGACCGGCTGGACCGGCTGTACAAGTCGTTCAAGACGAATTATCTCCAGCTTCGGCCCGTTTCCGTCAACGTGCTCATGGAGGAGCTGATCGGCAGTCTCAAAGGAATCCCCGATTCGATTCGCGTCGAATACGTACCTCCCGAGGGCGATCCGAAAATATTGGCGGATGCCGACCACCTGTCGGATGCCCTGCACAACGTCATCATCAATGCAGTCGAAGCCATCGACAGCCACAAGGGAGGACGGGTGCGAATCGAAGCATATTCCGAGGAGAAATGGCTGGTCATTTTGATTATCGACAACGGCAACGGAATCGAGCCGGAGAAGATCGGGGAAATCTTTGATCCCTTTTATACCAGTAAAAATACGAATCGGAATTGGGGGCTGGGCCTCTCCTACACGAAGCAAGTCGTCAGCGGGCACTTCGGTTATATCGACGTAACCAGCGCTTTGGGAGCCGGTACGACATTTCAGATTTTTTTGCCGATCTATATCACCGACTGAATCCGCCGAAAGAAAGGGAGCTGCGCATGCACATGCAACCTGTCTCAAAGCCAATTCACGTTCTCGTCGTCGAGGATTTCGACATTTTGAACGAGCATTTTCGGACGATAGTGGACAGCGCTGAAGACATGAAGCTCGTCGGCTATGCCTTCAGCGGGAAAGCCGCCTGCGATATGATCGAGCGGCTTAAACCGGACGTCGTACTTATGGACATCGAAATGGATTTCAAGCACGACGGCATCCTCGCCGCCAAAAAAGCGATCCAGGTGCATCCGGACGTGCGGATCATTTTTTTGACCGTACATGAGGACGATGAAACGGTGTTCAGCGCCTTCGATTCCGGTGCGATGGATTACGTGCTGAAAACCGCGGAGGAACATGAGATCCTGGACAGCATCCGCATGGCCTACAACGGCTCGTCTCCGATCCGACCGGAAATCGCTTATAAAATCAGAAATGAATTCAGGCGAATCCGCCATAATCAGGAATCGCTGCTGGATTCCATCAATATTCTATCCCAGTTGACCCCGACGGAAATGGAAATCATTAATTTGCTGCTGAAAAACAAAAAGATCTCCGAAATCGCCGCAGAACGTCAAGTCGAAATATCGACGATCAAATCGCAGATCAATATTTTGCTCAAAAAATTCAACAAATCCCGGACGAAGGAAATCGTCAATCTGATTAACGAGATGGGGGCCGTTCCGTTTTTCCGCCAAGTGAACAACGGGAACAGATCCGCCCGCTAAGGCGACTTGTTCCCGTTTAGTCCACAGTTTATTTTTTCACGGCATTCAGGAATGGATCTTTGCTTACAAATTGTTCCGCGGGGATCACTTTCGTCATTTTGCCGTTGTCGACAAACAATTTCTCAAGGCTTTCATACCAGGCGTACACCGTATTGTCCTCGAAATGCTTGACCATCTCTTCCGTCGTCAGCCACTGCGTCGTGCCGATCTGCATCATGAGCGACTCCTCGGGCACTTGCGTAAATTCGCTGGTGAGCTTGACCGCTTCTTCAATGTTGGCGATGCGGTAATCGTTCGCCTTGGAAAACGCGCTCAAAAACTTCTCGACCAAATCGGGATGCTCCTCCAAAAACGCGGGCCTTACCACCCAGCTTTGCGGAAACACATAATCCGGGAAAAACGTCTCGTTATTGCCCAGCATTTTAATGTTTTCTTTACCCACCTGTTTTTCGATCTCGGCCGTATAGGGGGACCAGATCGCGACCGCGTCGACTTTATTGGACACAAAGGCGGATACGGCTCCAGCCACATCCATATTCACGATATTGACGTCTTCGGGAGCAAGTGAAGCGGACGTCAGCCCGAGGTTCAGGATCATCTCTCCGGAGGTTCCTTTCGGTACGCCGACCGTTTTCCCTTTCAAATCCTCCCAGCTCCCGATGCCGGAATCGGCTCTCGTCAGAACTGCGTCCCCTGTATTCAAGCTGTCGACGGTGATGATTTTGCCCTGGCCTTGGGCGGCGAGAAACGTCGCTCCGGGACCGATATACGCGATGTCGATTTCGCCCGATGCCATCGCTTGGAACTCCGGTGGACCGCTGAGAAACTTTACCGCATTGACTTTTATTCCCGCTTCCTTGAAGAAGCCTTTTTCTTCACCGATGACGATTGGCGTTGCGCCGTGCATGTCCGGCATGTACGCCACGTTGATCGTAGGCGTCTCGCCCGATTTCGCCGGCGTATGGCTTTCCGTACCCGTTTGGCCGGAAGAACAGGCGGATGCGAGCAGCGTCAAGCCTAAAACGGATACCGCCAACGTTAAAACGCTTATTTTTTTCATAGTCCGATCCCCCTTATTTTTTTACGTCCATATATTCTTTGTAAACCTTCGACCAAATTTCGTTTTTGATCTCGACGAATCGGTTCGACAATTTGGTTTCCTGCGTCCGCGGGTATGGAATGTCGACATCGATCATTTCCTTGATCCGGCCCGGCCTCGCACTCATAATAATGACTCGCTGCGCCAGAATGACCGCCTCTTCCACATCGTGCGTGATAAAAAAGATGGTGCGCTTCTCCTTCTCCCACGTTTTCAGCAGCTCTTCCTGCAGTTGCGCCCGCGTCTGCGCGTCCAGGGCGCCGAACGGTTCGTCCATCAGCAGCACTTCGGGCTCCACGGCATACGCCCTGGCAATCGCCACTCGCTGCTTCATGCCCCCCGACAGTTCCTTCGGATACGCGTTGGCGAAGTCTTTGAGCCCTACCAGTTCCAGATACTTTTCGGCTCTCTCTTTGCGCTCTTTCGCCCCAAACCCTCTAAGCTTCAAGCCGAATTCCACATTCTTCAAGACGGTTTTCCACGGAAACAAGGCATATTGTTGAAAGACGACCCCCCTTTCCTTGCCCGGGCCGGTAACGATCTGATTCTCCACCTTAACGGTGCCGGTCGTTGGATTTTCAAGTCCGGCGATAATGTTGAGCAACGTTGTCTTGCCGCATCCGCTCGGCCCGACGACACAGACGAACTCGTTTTGGCCGATCGTGAGTTGCGTGTTTTGCAAAGCAGTGACGGCGCCGGCTCGCCCCTGATACACTTTGGAAAGATTTTCGATTTCAATTTTCGGCGTCTTTGCCGCGATCGCGTTCATGATTTTCTCAACTCCTGCCAACCCGTTAATTTTTTCTCCAAGAACAGAACGCCCTTGTCCATGGCCAGCCCAATGATGCCGATGATGATAATGCCTAGAATGATAATGTCCATACGGAAATACAAGCCCGCTTCCATGATCATGTTACCGATCCCCTTGTTCGCTCCGGTCAGCTCGGCTGCGACCAGCGTCGTCCAAGCGCTGGCCAGACCCAAGCGGACACCGACCAGAATATAGGGGAACGAGGCGGGGACCACCACTTCGAAGAAAATGTCTTTGTCTTTGGCGCCCAGCACTTTCGCTGCTTTGATCAGCGTCGGATCTACATTGACGACGCCCTGATAGATCGAAATCACCATGACCAGGAAGGTCGCGACGAAAATAATCGACAGCTTCGCACCCTCGCCCACTCCTTGGACGACAATGACCAGCGGAATCAGCGCGATCGGGGGAATCGTGCGGAAAAACTGAATCCATGGCTCGACGATCATCCGGACCGGCTTATACCAACCCATCAGGAAAGCGGCGGGTATGGCGGCTGCCAGTCCCAGTACAAACCCTCCCAGAACCCGAAACAGGCTGGCATAAATATTGGTCCATAGCCTGCCGCTGGATAGCTCCTGCACAAAGGTTTTCACGATCGTAACCGGGTCGGATACGATCGCCCCGACCGACGGAATCCTGGAGATAAGCGCCCAAACGGCGATTCCGACGGCAAAGGACAGCAGGATCATCACGCCGCCCGGAATTTGGTCCCAGCCTTTCCGGGATGCCCCCGTCTTCCGAATCCCCGGACTTTCGATTTTGGTTGCTTTTGTCGTCATATCGAACAAACCTCTCTTTACTGTTCTCGTATGCCGAAAGTTATGCCAAACCGTAAGCCGACTCCAGCGTTTCAGGCAAATACTTCGCCGCGAGCGCCTCGGCGTCTTCATGATAGCCCTCGTCGCGCAGCCGTTTGACCCAAGCGCTGACGGTCACATATTTGAATGGTCCAGTCTCGATCACCTTTTGCAACGGGTCGGTCTTGCCGCCCGGTTTTCCCGAATGCTCGTGCAGCCAGTTCATCAAGCGGTGATCCATCTCGCGGACGACCTCCGGATGCTCCTCGGCGACATTCTTCGTTTGGTACGGATCGTTTTCCATATCGTACAGCGCCACCGGGTCGTATCGATACAGGCCTTCGTGATACGTGCGGATGTAGTACCACTTTCGATCCCTGACCGCCCGCTGGCAGGCATACAAGGCATGGTCCATCACCAGATGGTCCCGGCCCGGCCAGTCTTCACCTCTCAGAGCGGGCAGGAAGGACCGGCCGTCCCACCCATCCGGCACCGGCAGACCGACCAGATCGGTTATCGTGGCGATGACGTCCACGTTGTACATGAGCCCGTCGACAACCGTGCCGGGCTTCGTCACGCCGGGCACTCTAACTATCAGCGGGATATGGTGTACCGACTCCGAGGCGTTCGCGTGCTCCATGTAGATGCCGTGTTCCCCGAAAGACTCGCCGTGATCCGCGCTGATGACGAAACAAACCTCATCCTCGATTCCCATCTCCCGGAGCGTCTCCACAATCTCCCCGATACAGCGGTCCATGTAGCTGATACCGCCGTCATAGCCGTTGATAAGCCGAACGAAATCTTCCCGGTTGCGGATGCGCTCGGGCATCGTCTCCGGAACACGGCTCGCCGTATGAAGAAGGGCTGCCGAACGCGGGAACCGGTCGGCCTGGTGTTTCTCGATCGTAGCGGCATCGGGAAACGCTTTCGCTGGTTTATCCTTCCACTGGTCCGCATATTCCTTTGGATACGTGTACATCGTATGAGGATCCCAATACTGAATGTGGAGGAAAAAATTTTCCTCGTGCGCATGAGCCTTGATCCAGGGAATAACGGCTGCATTCACCTCGTGCGCATCTTCGTTGCCTTCTTTCAGCGAATGGGTGTGCACCTCGTTCCAACCGGCGAAATACCACCATGCATGGTGACGGTCGCCGAAGGAAGAGAATGTTACTGTTTTGTACCCCGCCTCTCGCAAGTAGCGGGTGAAAAACGGCACCGTCCGACTATGTCCGTCCCCGTCGGGATAATCGAAATCGCAGCCCGGTCCCCAATGGGTCAGCGCCCCGTGGTTAATGCCGAAGCGTCCCGAAATGAAGCTGGCCCGCGAAGGCACGCAAGGCGACGACGCGGTATAGCAGCCGTTAAAGCGAACCCCCTCCGCCGCGATCCGGTCGATATGAGGCGTCGTGTTCCTTTCGTATCCGTAGCACCCCATATGGTCGGGCCGTAGCGAATCGATGTCGAAATAAATAATTCTCATCGTGTTCCTCTCCCGTTCGTTTTTTTGCAAGCGCTCTCTCCAATCTGCTGAACACGCTTTCAATTGGAATTATAAAGGCCCGCGCGGATAAAATAAGTTTGAATTTTTTTCAAACCTTTTTTCAGCCGTTCCTGATTCCTCTTGTTTCGGCGCTCACTTACTTTGTCGGTGCCGTAATCACTGTCATTGACGTGAGCGCTTGTGCGTCAAGCACGTCAGCAGTATGAGAAGCCATGGAGACAGGCAAAAAACGGCGGGTTGCCCCGCTGTTTCCCATTATCGGTCCATATCGGCCAGTACGCGGTCAATATGCATTTTCTCTATCACTTCAGCATCAAAAAAAGCCCCACGGCCGGTAATCCGCAGAGCTTTCGTTCAACATGAAATCGGAATGT
>NZ_JBCNFP010000136.1:0-23111 GCF_050481165.1 Paenibacillus cisolokensis | reverse complement strand
GGCCGCCTTTCATGGCGGCCGGGCAGGCGGACCGCATCGCCTCGAAACTCGAGCAGGCTTATGAAATCGCCCGCCAGACGGCGGCTTCGATGCAAAAAACGGTCGAGCTGTACAACAAGACGAACGCCGAAGTGAGACAAGTGGTGAGGGTCTCCGCCGGCCTGGCCGGCAAGCCGGCGGCCATTTACGACCGGCGCATTACCCGCAAGCTCGGCACGCCGGTGCAGACGGTGCAGTCGGACAAGATTACCGCGCAGCTGTTTTATCTCAAGACGCATCATTTCCAAAGCTATGCGCTGAAGGTCAAGCTGAAATCTCCCGAAGCGATGACGATGGTGCTCGGCGAAGATCGGTTCGGCGGCGCGGAAACGACGTTGTCGGCGGCCCAAAGATACAATGCCGTTGCCGGCGTCAATGCCGGCGGCTTCGCCGACCGCAAGGGCGTACGCTATCCGCTCGGCACGACGATTGTAGACGGCGAGTATGCGAACGGTTTTCATCCGTCGGAGAAAGATTTGTTTGTCGTCGGCATGAACGAAGAGATGCAGCTGGTCGGCGGCAAGTTTTTCCGCAAGGAGCAGCTGGACAAGCTCAACCTTCGCTTCGGCGCTTCGTTCGTGCCTATGCTGATGAAGAACGGCTCGGCGCTGGCGATTCCGCCGAAATGGCAGACGAGCCCGAAGCGCGCGCCGCGCACCGTCATCGCCAATTACAAGGACGGCCAGCTGCTGTTCCTCGTTGCGGACGGCTACAGCGAGGACGGCCGCTCGGGGGCTACGCTCAGGGAGATGCAAATTTTGCTGGAACGGTTCGGAGCGGTCGACGCCTATAATCTGGACGGCGGCGGTTCCTCCTCGCTCGTATTCAACGGCCGGGTCGTCAACCGGCCCTCCGACGGCCAGCTGCGCAAGCTGCCGACGCATTTTCTGTTTTTCGCTTGACATGCCGGAAGGCGGCCCGATGTGGGCCGCTGTTTTTTTGCGATAAAGGCGTTCCGCGCGTACAATTATGATCAAAAAATTCAATTTATAAATTTTTGTCTCAAAAAAAGATTTAAAAAGTTGCAGGGAAGAGGTATAATCAGGGTCAAGAACATACCGTAAGGAGGGCTTTCCTTGACCGAGACGCTTGGACGCTTGACGTATCCCGAAATTACCGGCCAGCCGGAAGCGCTGGCCGCCGCGCTGCAGCAGTGCGCCGTACAATCCGATTGGATCGACCGTTATTTGGCCTCTTCCGATTACGACGAAATCATTTTTATCGGCTCCGGTTCCTCTTATTACCAATCGATGACAATGGCGGCGACCGCCAGGCTGTGGCTGAACCGTCCGGCAACCGCGCTGCCTTCTTCCGAAATTTATCTGTTCCGCCGCCAGAATGCGGTGGAAGGCCGCCGTTATTTGCTCGTCGGCGTATCACGCTCCGGAGAATCGACCGAGGTGCTGCTCGCGCTCGAATCGGTGAAAGATTTGGCCGGTTGGACGCGGTGCGGCATTACGTGCCACGAGGACAGTTCGATGGCCCGGATGGTGCCATGCCTCGTATCGCCGCTCGGCAAGGAACGAAGCACGGTCATGACGAAATCGTTCAGCAGCATGACCTATATGATGCAAGCCGCCATTGCCAAAGCGGCCGCATTGGCCGATATGGAGCAAGAGCTTGCGGCGACGGCGAAGGCGAGCCGGGACAATGTGGAGCGCGCCGATCGTTTCGCGCAGCGGCTTGCCGGCCAGGGGCCGTTCAGCCGCTACCTGTTCCTCGGCATGGGCGCCTATTACGGGCTGTCCCAGGAAGCGATGCTGAAGGTGAAAGAGATGGCTGTCGTCTGGTCGGAAAGCTTCGGCACGCTCGAATTCCGCCACGGTCCGAAATCGGTCGTGGAGCCCGGAGCGCTTATCTGCGTGCTCGTCTCCGAGAGCGCCCGGTCCTATGAGCTGAAAGTCGCCGAAGAGATGAAGCAGTACGGCGCGACCGTCGTCTTGCTGACGGCCCGCGAAGGTGCGGACACCGCGTTCGCAGACGCCGTTTTCGTGACGGGCTGCCCCGATTCGACCGATGAAGCGCGGGCGGTGCTGAACCTGCCGCCGCTGCAATATTTGGGATACTACACCGCGCTGTCGAAAGGCATCGATCCGGATTCGCCGCGCAACCTGACCCAAGTCGTCAAAATTTGACCGAAAAATCGTCTTGCCCCTATTTCGGGATTGGAGGTGGCCACCCTGAGCCGTTATATCGGATTGGATGTAGGCGGTACGAACATCGTCGGCGGCCTGCTGAACGAACGGTGCGAGCCGATCCGCACGACCCGCTGCGCGACGGAGGCGGACCGGGGTCCCGCGCATGTGCTGAACCGGATTGAAACGGTAATCAACGAAATGCGCGCCGCCGCGGGATCGCACCGGGTGGAAGCGGTCGGCATCGGCATTCCCGGTTTTGTCGATCCCGAGGCGGGCTTATCGGTGTTCGCGGGCAACCTCGGATGGCATAACGTCCCGCTCGGCGCGGAAATGGCGCGCCGCACCGGTCTTCCCGTCTTCATCGACAACGATGTCCGCATGTATATTTACGGCGAAGCGATGCGCGGAGCGGGCGAAGGCTTCGGACATGTGCTCGGCGTGACGGTCGGGACCGGGCTCGCCGCGGCCGTCGTGAACGAAGGCCGGCTTTATTACGGCGGCGCGCAGATGGCCGGCGAGCTGGGCCACATCCCGCTGCCGGGCATCGATTACACCTGCCCGTGCGGACTGACCGGCTGCGCCGAACGGATCGTCTCGGCCACCGGCATCGCCCGCCAGGCGGCGGATGCGCTGCAGGCGGGCGAAAGCAGCATATTGAGCGAACGATTCAGCCCGGAGAACGGCGCGAAGCCGACCGCGGCCGATGTCGCCGCAGCCTACGACGCCGGAGACGCACTGGCAATCCGGATCTTCGAACGGACCGGCGATTATCTCGGCCTGGCGCTCGCCTACGCGGTCACGCTGTTCAGCCCCGACATCGTCATCGTCGGCGGCGGCGTCGCCCAGGCGGGAGAGCGGCTGCTCGCTCCGGCGCGAAGACGGCTGCAGCAATCCGTCTACCGCGGGTATTGGGAGCGTCTGACGATCCGCACCGCCTCCCTGGGCGAACATGCGGGACTGATCGGCAGCGCTCTGATGGCAAGCAAGCAGCTCATGAAATCGCAACAATCGGGAGGAATGTAACGATGCCTTTGGTTTCATCGACAGCGATGCTGAACGAGGCAAGGCGCAACGGATATGCCGTCGTCGCTTTTAACGTGCATACGTTGGAAATGCTGCAAGCCGTTGCGGAGGCGGCGGAGGAAACCGAATCGCCGCTTATTATCCAGACGACGGTCGGCACGGTCAAACATCTCGGGCCGGAATACGTTGCTGCGGCGGCCACCGTAGCCGCCGACCGCAGCCGCGTGCCGATCGCCCTCCACCTCGACCACTGCACCGACTTCTCGCTGATCGTTCGCTGCATCCGGGCCGGCTATACGTCCGTCATGATCGACGCCTCGATGCATCCGTTCGAAGAGAACGTCCGCCAAACCGCGAAGGTGACGGAAATCGCCCATGCCGCGGGCGTCAACGTGGAAGCGGAGCTCGGCAAAGTCGGCGGCGTCGAAGACGATATCGTCGTCACCGAGCATGAGGCGCTGCTCGCCGATCCCGACGAATGCGCCCTCTTCCTGGAGCGCACCGGCGTCGACACGCTGGCGCCGGCCATCGGCACGGCGCACGGCATATACAAGGGTGAACCGCGCATCGATTTCGAACGTATCGCCAAAATCGCCGAGCGGGTGCCGGTGCCGCTCGTGCTGCACGGCGGATCGGGCATTCCGGAAGAGCAGGTGAAGCGCTGCGTCAGCCTCGGCATGGCCAAAATGAATGTCGCCACCGAACTGCGCATTCTGTTCTCCGACGCCATCAAGCGCGTATTCGCGGAACATCCGGAGGAGAACGATCCGCGCAAATATATGGTCCCGGCCAAGCAGGCGCTGAAGCAGGCGGCGGCCGCCAAGATGCGCCTGACCGGCGCGGCGGGCCGGGCCCGCGATTTTCGGTGATCGGCGATGATTACGACCGTAACGCTTAACGCCGCGATCGACAAGACGTACGCCCTCGACGCGCTGCGAACCGGCCGCGTGCAGCGCGTTCGCCGTGTGACGGCCGTCCCCGGCGGAAAAGGGATCAATGCGGCGCGCGTCATCTGCCAGCTCGGCGGAGACGTCGTGGCGGCCGGCGTCGTGGGCGGCTACAACGGCCAATTTATCGCGGCAAGCCTGACCGCGCAAGGAATTCCGCACGAATTGATGACGATTGAAGGCGAGTCGCGCATTTGCCTCAATGTGCTGGACGACGACGGACGATCGACGGAACTGCTCGAGCCGGGGCCGGTCTTCCCGATGGAACGGTTCGGCGAGCTCGTGTCGCTCATCGGGCGGCTCGCCGGACGCTCGCGCATCGTCGTGTTCTCCGGCAGCCTGCCGGCCGGCCTCCCGGCCGATACGTACGCCCGTCTGACCGAAGCGGCGCGGCAGGCCGGAGCGGCCGTATTCCTGGATGCCAGCGGCGCCGCTCTCGCCGAAGGACTGCGGGCGAAGCCCGACTGGATCAAGCCGAACGCCGAAGAATGGGAACAATTGTACGGCGAGGGGCCGCTGAAAGACGAGGAAGCGCTGATCGCATCGCTGCTGCGCGGAGCGGAGCGCTTCGGCGTCCGCATCGTCGTCACGCTCGGCGCGGACGGAGCGCTCGCCGCCGTCTGCGGCGAGCTGTACCGCATCCGCCCTCCGCGCATCGACGCGGTCAATCCGGTAGGCAGCGGCGATGCGTTCACCGCGGGGCTTGCGCTCGCGAGCGCACGGGGGATGCGGCTCGTGGACGGACTGCGGCTGGCGACGGCGGCCGCTGCCGCGAACGCGCTTTCCCCTTCCGCCGGCCACGTTCGCCGCGAGGATGTGGAACGGCTGCTGCCGCTCGCCGCGATCGAGCGGCTCGCCTGAAGAAGCTGGAACGAATCTCAGATCAGGGGGTAATGGGCATATGACCATTGCATTGGAAACGCGCGTGATCAGTTCGCTCGAGAAAGTTTTTCCCGATGAAGAGCTGGCGGCATCCCCTTTCCGCCAAGCGTCCGCTTTTCGCAACGAAACATTCTCGTTCCAGGTCGCTTACCGCAGCGGCCTTTTGCTGAAGCGGATGAAAGTCGAAGCCGCCGCGGCGCTTCAGGCGCCCATATCGCTGCGCGCGGTCGGCCTCGTCCCGTCGGAGATGCCCGTATATCCCGACCACGACGACAATGTCGTGCGTACGAAGCCGGGACTTTACCCGGACCCGCTGCTGCCGCCCGAGCCGAAGGAAGGCTGGATTGCTCCTCCGGGCCAATGGCGCTCCGTCTGGGTGACGGTCGAGCTTGACGGACGCGACGAACCGGGCGAATATCCGATCGAAATCCGCTTCATCGCCGAGAACGGAACGACGGTCGCGGCCGAGACGTTCACGCTCGACGTGCTGCCGGCATGGCTGCCGGAACAGCGGCTGCTGCATACGGAATGGTTTCATACGGACTGCATCGCCACCTATTACGGCGTCGACGTCTTTTCGGAGCGGCATTGGTCGCTGATCGAGTCGTTCATGAAGACGGCGGCCGGCCACGGCATCAATACGATCTACACCCCGCTGTTCACCCCTCCGCTCGATACGGATGTCGGAGGCGAGCGGCCGACGGTGCAGCTCGTGGACGTATGGCGCGAGAACGGGCGGTACCGTTTCGGGTTCGACAAGCTGAACCGGTGGCTCGATCTTGCGGAGCGAATCGGTTTCAAAGTCATTGAGTTTTCGCATCTGTATACCCAATGGGGAGCCCGTCATGCGCCGAAAATTGTGGCCGTGGAGAATGGCGAGGAGAAGCGGATATTCGGATGGGAGACCGATGCGGCCGGCCCGGAATATCGCGCCTTTCTGGAAGCGTTTTTGTCCGAGCTGCTGCCGCTCGTCCGGGAGCGCGGGCTTCAGGAGCGCTGTCTGTTCCATCTGTCGGACGAACCGTCAGGTGTGCATCTCGAAATGTACAGAAGCGTCAGCGAATGGACGAAGGAGCGGCTTGGCGGCCTGCCGACGATGGACGCGTTGTCGGACCGGAGCTTCTACGACAACGGACTCGTTCAGCATCCGGTGCCGGCGAACAATCATATCGAGCCGTTCCTGGAAGCCGGCGTGCCCGACCTGTGGACCTACTACTGCTGCTCGCAGTACAAGGACGTGTCCAACCGCTTCTTCTCGATGCCGTCGGCGCGGAACCGGATTCTCGGCTTCCAGCTGTACAAATTCCGCATCGCCGGGTTTTTGCATTGGGGCTATAATTTCTATTATTCGCAATATTCCCGTTTTCCGATCGACCCGTTCCGTGTCACCGACGCCTATTACGCGTTCCCTTCCGGCGACGCCTTCCTCGTCTACCCGGGACCGGACGGGCCGATCGAATCGATTCGCCTCGAGGTGCTGTACGAGGCGCTTCAGGACTTGCGCGCGCTGGAAGCGCTGGAGGCCGCCATCGGACGCGGCGAGACGCTGCGTCTGCTCGAGGAAGGGCTGGACGAGCCGATTGCGTTCAGCCGCTATCCGCGTGATGCGGCCTGGCTGCTCGCGAAGCGGGAGCAAATCAACCGCGCGGCGGCCGAAGCGGCGCAGCGCGCCTAGCCGTGCCGGCACCGGCCGACGCGGTGCCGGCACGGTATAAAGGAAAGCCCCGGGGGCACTCGCCTTCGGGGCTTTCCTCTGCCCCGCGGCCAATTGCGCACCTGAGGGGCTTTATTCCCTCGCTCCACTCTCGCTCCGCAGCCAATTGTACGCCTGCAGGGTCCTAGACATTTGGGGGCGGGACCAAGCGGGGCATCTTCGGCGGTCTTGACGAGAAAGAGGCTGGTTTGCTCGTCGATCTGGCGATGGAATGTTTACGCCGATGGGCAGTCTGAAGTCATCCTTGGCAAAACGTTACAAGGAAAAAGGCACCGAGCAATTATCATGACGAAGGTAAGAGGACGTACGGGGCCCGGCCCGAATGAACTCGGTTTATCGCGTGCGCCCCACCAAATGCAAAAAAACACGCTGCAGTTAGCGTGTTGCCCCGTAATAATTCGGATGATTACGGGGTATTTTTTTGGGATTTTTTTGTTACGAAAAGCCAAACGCCGGCGTCATGCATCTAATTGATGTGAAAAATCAGGAATATGGAAAGGATTGGGGATTAATGAACCGAAAAAAGATGATCATGTATGTTCTGCTGTCCATGCTTGCATTGTCAATGGGCGGCCTGTCGGCGTCGGCTGCGGCAACTGCCGGAAAAACGGCAGCCGTGGACAAAGCCATTGAAAGCATCATGAAGACGAAATTCGTTCCCGTCTATTACGAAAGAAAAACGATCGGCAAAATGAAATCCGTTTCTCAAGAGAAAGCAGATCCGCAAAAGAAAACAGACCCGCAAACGGAAGAAACCGTCGTGAAAACATGGGATAACACAGCGAAAGGCCAATATCGGGAAGAAGCAAAAAGTGCCGGAAAAACCTACTATGTGGTCAGCGATGAAAAAAAAAACCATTCACTATACCGCAGGCGAAAAACAAGCCATTGCCTATCCTTCTCCGGTAAACTCGAGTCCGATCGACGCCAAACACGTGATCAGGGATATGCAGGTTACGACAGATCTTACGCTGGTCGGAGAAGAGAATATGTTATCAAGAACCGTTTATCATTTCAAAGGCGAAGGCAAGACAGTCAAGAAAAAACTAGCTGGCGGCGGGACACGCACCGTTACTTATCCCGATATGGAAATCTGGTTGGACAAAAAAACGGGACTTTTACTAAAGTAAAAACGTCAGGATCAATATTATGATTGGGAAACAACCGTTACCAAGATCGATTTCCCCTCCAATTTTCCGACCAACACTTTTAAACTGTCGCTGCCTAAAGGGGTAAAGGTTGTAGATGCCGAAGATTAGGAAAAAAAATGAGGTTTATTCTTCATACAGCGATGGATCGCAGCCACAGGTTCAGGTGATGCAGATGAAAGAAGACAATCGGGCGACAGAAACGCCCATGAGCGACGAGGAACTGATCAGAAGAGCGCAAAAAGGCGATTACGAAAGCTATCAGGCGGTTGTTCTGAAGCTCAAGGACAAAGCTTATCATATTGCATTTTCCTATTTGCAGAACGAATCCAACAGCATGGATGCCGTCAGCGATGCGGTGGTCAAGGCCATGCTGCATTTGAAGAAATTGAAAGAACCGAAGTTTTTCTCCACCTGGTTCATTCGGATTTCATTCGGATTGTGATCAACGAGTGCAAAATCCAACTCCGGAAACAGAAGAACGCGATCAAGAACGCGAATTCATTGTACCATACGGACTTGCCGGTTACCTTCCATGATGAGGTCATGGATCTGGAGCATACGCTCGCACGATTGCCCGCCATGGAAAGGCTGCTCGTAAAAATGAGATATTACTTGGGGTACTCGTTTGAGGAAATCGCCGAGGCGACGGAACTGCCGCTCGGTACGGTGAAGTCGAAAGTATATGCCACATTGCGTCACTTGCGCGTCAAGTTGGAGGTGAAATAGGATGACGGATCAAAATAATCGTATGGAAAATGAGGAACTGGATTTATATTTCCAAAAAATGATAAGCGGGGGTGACACCCAATTAACCGGCGCCCCGCCGGAATTGGAAGCCCGGATTCGATCGGCGATCCTGGCCGCTGCCAATCGTCAACGGAAAAAAAGAATATGGTTGATAAGGGCTGCAGTTTCCGCGGCCTCCGTGATTATAATCTTGTCCGTCTTCCTGTTATCACCGACGCTGTCTTCCTACGCCAGGCAGTGGTTGAGTGCAAAGGTACCCAAGGAATGGAAACGTTTGTTTGTCGAACACCGTGGCATCGAAGGCGCAACATCGTATGACTACCGCCCGATTCCTTCTGTAACCGTCGAGAAAGATGGCATATCCATCACGTTGGAAAATATTTATCTCGAGGAAGAGAAGCTGCAATTTTATGCATCCGTATCGGGTGCAGAAGAGCAAAAAAAAGCATTCCTGATCGTATCCGGAAATTTCAAGAAGGCGGGCATGCAACAAAGCATCACCACCATCAAAGACGAGCAGGGGAATCCGTTACAAGTCATGCAAGTTGTACAACGTTTGAACGCAAAGGAAGTGCGGGATTTTCTGCGGACAAATCCGGATACTTTGACCTTCGAGGTGTTTCAGTCACCGTCGTCCGTGAACGAACGACAACAACACTTCATGGATATCGTCGTACCGTTCCATGCCTCCTCGTTTTTGGAATCAAAACGGATACGATTGGATAAGGAAGTCGCGATGGAAAAAGCGAAGATCAGGCTGGAGCAGCTCACGGTGTCGCCCACGGAGATGAAGCTCGAGTTTCAGGAACTCGTTCCGGAGGGTTTTGAGGTTGATATTCAGCATCCGGGTTCAGAGGATAAACCGTATATTCTTGGCAGCGACGGAGAAATTTATTCTTCAAACGATCTGAGCCTGAAAAACGACCTCACATTCCATCCGTCGGCCTTTTTCAAGCACGGGGAAGAGATCACGCTGCATCTGGAGAAAGTGTGGATCACGGATGTCAATGACTCGCTGGAATTTGACATTTCCCTGAATGATCCGGAAAGCTTCCCCGTAACCTTGCAGTTCCGGGACAGGACGATATCCGTCATCGGGGCGCGATATGAAAGCGGCCATCTTTATTTGGATGTGGAAATCGCCGGTTCCGCGGAGGAGCCCCCGCCTTGGAAAATGGAATACGAGCGGTACCAGGAAAAAGTGAACCGTGATCCCGAATTGTTTCAACTTTATCAGAAGAAATATAAAGTGTATTCGGGGCAGGCGTATGGACGGGCTCTTCCGAAAATCAACGCGGAAGGCGGACAGGTTCCGGGGGTGCATCAAGTCATGATGATGGCTCCGGAACAAGAGAAATATACGCTTCGCGTCTACCGTTTCGAGGATCCGGTTGCCATCAATCAAAACATTGTGATCAAAGTTCCTGAAGAACCGTGACATGCGAGCACACAGCCATGCGCGGCGCGATAAAAGAGACCGTCCGGACGGACGGTCTCTCAGACTGTCGACAAAGTCCCTTGTCGGCAGTTTTTTATACATTTTCTTTATTAATTCACCGCGTTAATACGATATATAAAGATAAGTATTTATGGCGGGAGTGATCGTTCTTGCTGCGTAAAACGGGTTATGCGAACGAACCCAGTTTCCCTCGTTTCTTTGGATCCACCATGCAGGCGATGCTTACATTTGCTGCCATGAACCTGAAGAAATTGGCGGCCTGGCTATGGAAGACAGGTCGCCCAACAGATCAACGACATGCATATTTCATCATTTTTACCACGTTCAACAAAAAACTCCGCTGTGTTGGAGCACACACGGGAGTTTGTCTTCAATCTGAAACACGCTAGACTTCGTACTCGTGCCATTGGCCGAATGTGGACAGGTTGCCCGCCTCGTCGTCCGGATGGGCGCCGATGAACAGCACGCCGAGGTCTGCGGGCAGCCTTGCCGTCGCGGCGGCCGCGGCGCCGCCGCCGAATCCGGGCCATGCGACGACGACGGCCAGCCACAATAGCAGAGCGCTTGCAGGCATTTTTCGTTTTCCAGTCATGAATCCAACTCCTTTCTTCGTGGGAAGCAGGTTTGAATCTGACTTGACTATACTAGTTGGGCGAAATTGCCGCCGGCCCGCCGCGCACAAAAACGCCCGGGCACGGCGCCCGGGCGGCAATGGTTACTGCGCGTATCGATTTTCTTCAAACTCGATCCCCGTATCCCGCAAGGCGCCGCGTTCCGCGTCCTGTATGCGGGTCAGCCATTCCTCGGGAGATACGTCCGTCTTGCGGGCAAGGTGGAGACGCTGCGCATGGTCCTCGCAATTATCGTAGCCGTCCAGACGGCGAATCACCTCGATGTAACGAATGACGAGGCTGCGGGCTTCCTGCGGTTCGTAGCCGTACAGCGATGTCAATGCTTCCGCGATCCCGCGTTCATATTGATTCAACCGTACTCTGGGCCTTATTGTCATGATAGATCCACCTCTCTCCCGTATAGACATGATACCCGATCAGACGAAGATGCTCCTCCCACTGCTCCGAAGGAAACACCACCTGATTGCCGAGGCGAAGCGCATCGAGCTTCCGTCCATTGCGCGTCCTCCTGATCCGGTCGTAAAACCAGTCGGCGTCTTTGTTCAATTGTAACGCTTCCCACATAATTTTGCCAGTGTCATTGTCGGCCATCGGTCCGATCACCAGGTCCGGATGCCGGAGGCATGGGTCGCTTCCTTTCTTATTAACCTTACGATGTTCGAAAATAAACGATGCCCATCCGGGAGAATCCGACAAAAAAATGAGCGGTTCGATGCCGGGCGGAATAGCCAACAGCTCGATGACGAGCACGCACGGCGAGGTCGCCACCAGCGATTGCTTCGCCACCCGATGCGCCCAATCGCGAGCCTGAGCGGCGGATACGGTCGTATAAAATCCTTCTCCGAAATCCCGCCCCGGACGCCAGTAACGCGAATCGAGCAGCTTCCCAAGAAAGGATTCGATATGGGCGGCGACAGTACCGTGATAGAGAAGTTGCGGCGTAATAATATCCATATGCGGCCTCCTGAACGGTTGCGTACACCCTAGTGTAGATTTCCACATTTTAGGCTGCAATTCCTTCCGGAAAGGCCAATATGAGCACAAAGACCTCCTTCCGGCCTAAGCCGGAACAGAGGTCTCCTGCTGCAGAAGGCTCAATGCGCGACCTGGTTGTAGGTCATAATCCAGATTGAGCCGGCTACGATTGTAAGCAGAATGATCAGTCCGAAAATAAGCGTCATAATGTTCCATTTGGCGTTCTCGCCTTCCTTCAGATGCATGAAGAAGAAAAGCTGAACGACAAACTGCAGCACCGCCGCCGCCAGAATGACGACGAGCGTCGCCGTCCTGCCCAGCATATCGTTCATGACGACGACAAGCGGAATGATCGTCAATATGATCGACAGAACGAAGCCGGTAACGTATGACTTGAGCGAACCGTGCCCCCCGTGGCCGCCATGTTCGCCATGTCCGCCGTTTGCGCCGTTATGAGGGACGCCTTGCGGGCGTGCGTTCGTTTGCGCCATGTTACATCACCCCCATCAAGTAGACGACGGTAAAGACGAAAATCCAGACGACGTCGAGGAAGTGCCAGTACAAGCTGAGATTTTCGACCTTGCGCTTCGTTACCGCCGTAATGCCCCGCTGTCCCAGCTGGATCATCAGGGCGATCATCCAGACGAGACCGAGCGATACGTGCAAGCCGTGCGTTCCGACAAGCGTGAAGAACGAAGAGAGGAACGCGCTCGTCGAGATCGTCGCGCCTTCATGGACAAGATGTGCGAATTCATAAACTTCCATGCCGATAAAGGTTGCGCCGAGCAGCCAGGTCACGGCCAGCCAGCCGATCAGCGCCTTCTTCAGCCCTTTGTGCATCGCCAGCACGGCCAAACCGCTCGTAAAGCTGCTCGTGAGCAGGATGAACGTTTCTGCGATAATGATCGGCAGTTGGAACAGCTCATCCGCAGTCGGTCCGCCGCTTGTATTGTTTCGCAGCACGATGTAAGTCGCAAACAGCGTCCCGAACAGAATGACGTCGGTGATGAGGAAAATCCAGAAGCCGAACGTCTTGAGCGACTCTTGATCGTGATGGTCATGATGGCCGTGTTCGCCGGTAACCGTCGATTGTGCCATTAGTTCGCCGCTCCTTTCAGTGACGCTTCCGTCCGTTTGATTTCGTCGACCGGAATGTAATAATCGTTGTCATAATTGAACGAGTGGACGAGCATGCAAATGGCGATGCCGATCAGCGAAGGAATCGCCATCCACATCCAGTCCCATACGAAGCCGAAGCCGGCGAAAAACCACAGCGTCGACTTGATGAACGGGATGGCCGAATTTTTCGGCATATGAATCGGTTCAAGCGGCGGTGCCGGCGGCAGCGCCTCCCCGTTCTTTATCTTCTCCTTCTTGACCCACCAGTCGTCCGTATCGATGACCTGCGGCAGTGTCGCAAAGTTGTAGATCGGCGCAGGCGACGGAATCGACCACTCCAGCGTGCGGCCGGTTTCCCATGCGTCGCCCGTCTCGTCGCGCTTGTGATGCTTGATGCTGTAGGCGATCTGCCACACCTGGAAGATGAAGCCGATGCCCATCAGGAAGGCGCCGATCGTCGAAACCAGGTTCAGCGGTCCCCAGCCCATGTCGAAGTCGTACGTGTACAACCGCCGGGTCATGCCGTCCAGGCCGAGCACATATTGCGGCATGAAGCAGACGTAGAAGCCGATGTTCCAGAACCAGAACGCCCACTTGCCGAGCCGCTCGTTCAGCGTAAAGCCGAACATTTTCGGCCACCAGTAGTACAGCCCGGCGAAGAAGCCGAATACCACGCCGCCGATCAGCACCTGGTGGAAGTGCGCGATCAGGAAGTAGCTGTTGTGGAACTGGAAGTCCGCCGGCGCCACCGACAGCATGACGCCGGTCATGCCGCCGACGACGAAGCACGGAATGAATGCGATCGTCCACATCATCGGCGTTGTAAACCGGATTCGTCCCTTGTACATGGTGAACAGCCAGTTGAATACCTTCACGCCCGTCGGGATGGCGATCGCCATCGTCGTTACGGCGAAGAAGGCGTTGACGTCCGCTCCCGAGCCCATCGTAAAGAAGTGGTGAACCCAGGTGAAGAACGACAGCAGGCTGATGGTCATCATCGCGAACACCATCGAATTGTAACCGAACAGCTTTTTGCGCGCGAACGTGGAAACAATTTCCGAGAAAATACCGAATGCCGGCAACACGACGATGTAGACTTCCGGGTGGCCCCACATCCAGATCAGGTTGATATACATCATCGGGTTGCCCCCGGCGTCCAGCGTGAAGAAGTGGGCGCCCGCGAAACGGTCGATGAACAGCAGCGCCAGCGTCACCGTCAAAATCGGGAAAGCAAAAATGATGATCGTACAGCTTGCGAATACCGACCAGGTGAACAGCGGCATGTTCATCAGCTTCATGCCCGGCGCGCGCATCTTCAGAATCGTCACGATAAAGTTGATGCCGGTCGCCAGGCTGCCGATACCGGATATCTGAATGCCCCAGATATAGAAGTTCTGGCCGACGCCGGGACTATGCGACAATTCCGACAGCGGCGGATAAGCGAGCCAGCCCGCGTCCGGCGAACCGCCGATGACGAACGATACGTTGAACAGCATCGCGCCCCAGAAGAACAGCCAGAAGCTGAGCGCGTTCAGGAACGGATACGCGACGTCGCGCGCACCGATCTGCAGCGGCACGACAACGTTGAACAATCCGAACATGAGCGGCATCGCCATGAACAGAATCATGATGACGCCGTGCGTCGTAAAGATTTGGTTATAATGTTCCGCATTCAAAAATTCCATATTCGGCATCGCCAGCTGCATCCGCATCAGCAGCGCGTCGACCCCGCCCCGGAACAACATCAGAATGGAGCAAATAATGTACATAATGCCGATCCGCTTATGGTCGACGGTCGTCAGCCATTCGCGCCAAAGCCAGCCCCATTTGCGGAAATAAGTCAGGACGGCCACGATGGCGATGATCGCCAGCGCTATGCTGACCTGAGCGCCGAGAATGAGCGGATCGCCGGTGACAAAAAACTCGGATGCGAATTGTTTGATCTTTTCCAGCATAATCGGGCTTCCTTTCTATCTTTTAATGTCCCGCATGATGTTCATGACTGGCGTCGGCATCCGCCGCGGGCGATGCGGCCGGCGTATCCGCCGCACCCGAACCGGCATCGCTTCCGTCATTCGCTTCATCCGGCGTCCCGTGTCCGCCATGACCGCCATGACCGCCTTCGCCTTCCACCACATACTTCGTTACGATATCGTAGAACAGCCCTTCAGGGAAAGAGGAGAACAGCAGCTTCTCCGATTTGCCGGGCTTCGCCAGCTCTTCGTAGCCTTCCAGCGTCAGGGCGGGCGCGCTGTTCTTGACGTCGCTCACCCATTCGTCGAACTCTTCCTCGGTTACCGCATGCACGTCGAACTTCATGTCCGCGAAGTGCTCGCCGCTGAAGTTCGCGCCCGAACCGTGAAAGACGCCGGTTTCGCTCGCCTTCAGATGAAGCGTCATCGCCATGCCGGACATCGAGTACATTTGGCCGCCGAGCTGCGGAATCCAGAACGAGTTCATCGGCGCATCGGACGTCAACTCGAATTTGACCGGAACGCCGGCCGGAATTTTGAGCGTATTCACCGTCGCAATGCCTTGTTCCGGATACGTGAACAGCCATTTCCAGTCGAGCGATGTCGCCTGAATCGTGATCGTCTCCCGTTCCGATTCGATCGGCTTGCTGGGCTCAAGCGCGTAAGTATAACGAACGGTAACCGTGCCCAAGATAATAATGATCACAATCGGGATGCCCCACCAGATGGTCTCCATCAAATTGTTATGCGCCCAATTGGGCCGGTAATCGGCTTTGTTTCCCGGACGGTCCCTGTACCGCCAGACGATCCAGGCGGTAAGCGCAAGTACCGGCACCAGAATAATGCCGCACAGCACCGCCGAAATGATGATCAAGTCTTTCTGATCCGAGCCGATCGGCCCTTTCGGATCCATCACCATCAGCTCGCCGCAGCCGCTTAGCAGCGCCGCCATGGCGCCGAGCAGCAGCCATGCCGAAAGACGTCGCCATTTGTTTCGTTTTTGCATGCCAAACCCTCTCCCCGTCATACCGATTGCAAAATCGATAACCGCGATGATTTTTTCTAATTCTACAATAACAAAATGCGCGCGGCTTGGGATGAGGCTTAACAAATACGACAAAGTATCGTCTTTTTTCCGCCATACTTTGTTCACGAAAATGACGAATGTCGGCATTTGGAAATGAAAAAAAGTCTCCGAAATCGCTTCAACAGCGGTTTCGGAGACTTTCCCCGTAATTCGGCTGTGCGGAACCGGCCCGGCCGCTCCGCTTCGAACGGACGGATCAGGCCATCGCAAACACCGGCGCCAACGCCGGATAAAGCCGTTTGAATTTCTCGTATTGCCGACTGTAAAACGCCGCCAGCTCCGGGTTTGGCACGAAACGTTCAAATTTGCGGCCGGCCTTCACCTTCTCGCACAGGGAGGCGTAATCGCCGCCCCATCCGAGCCGGGAAAAGCCGAGCATAGCCGCGCCGATGGAAGGGAGGAACTGGGAGTCCTCCGGCACGACCAGCTCGCACTGCAGCACATCCGCGATGATCCGGCACCACGCTTTGCTCTTGGCGCCGCCGCCGATAAGCGTCACCCGCAGTCCGCGCTCCGGCTCCGGCTTGGCTATCAGCTCCAGCACCTGGCGCACCGCCATCGCCACACCTTCCAGAACGGCTGTGCCCATCTGCTCCCTCGTCGTCGCTTCGGTCAGGCCGATGAAGCAGCCGGTTGCGTTCAAATCCTGAACCGGGCAGCGCTCCCCGTTCAGATACGGCAGGAACAGGACGCCGCTCGTTCCCCGCTCCGCCTTCTCCACCGCCTGCTCGAACTCTTTGAACGCGACCGAGGCGCTCCACGGTTTCCCGGAGCCGAATACTTCGGCCGCCCATTTGTGGGCGCTGCCGGCGTTCGTCAGCGGCGCGACGGCGATTTGCCTGCCCGGTTCCACGTAAGCCAGATTGAACGCGCCGCTCCGCACGTCCATGAAGCCGTCCGACGCGGCCGCTACCCAGCCGGTCGTGCCGATGTAGGCGTAGATTTCGCCTTCCCGGTAGACGCCCGCCCCGAGCGTAGCCGAGCCGGCGTCGCCGATGCCGCACAGCACCGGAGTTCCGGCCGCAAAACCGGAAGAGGCCGCCGCTTCCGCATGCACGGTGCCGGCCGGCTCGTCGGAACCGATAATGGCCGGCATTTTCGCCGGATCAAGCCCGTACCGCTCCAGCCACTCTCCCATCCACGTCCGCGTCCGGATATTCATGCAGCCCGTCGTCGCCGCCGACGTCGGATCGGTGACGAACGCCCCGGTCAGCCGGGCGATGACGTAATCCTTGGAGCTGATCAGGAAGGCGCGCGTTTCGTCATAGCGCTCCCGCTCATGCTCCAGCAGCCAGATCAGCTTCGGAAACGTGAGCGTCCCGTCCATATGGTTCTCGGTATAACGGATAATCGTCTCGTCCCCAAGCTCCTGCCGCAGCCGCTCCGCCTGCCGGGCGCCGCGTCCGTCGGAATAGAGGATAGCCGGACGAACGGGCTTTCCGCCGCTGTCGACCGGAATGCAATCCTGCATCTGCCCGCTGAAGGACAGCAGCGCGATATGCTGCGGCTTGATGCCCGACCGAAACCATTCCCGCGCGATCCGGACGACCGCCTCGTACCACACTTCGGGATTTTGTTCGACGAACCCGTCGGCATAATCGGGAACGACCGGGACGTTTTTCTCGAAAAAAATCGTCGCGCGCTCGTCCGCCAGCACACCTTTCACATTCGTCGTTCCGATATCGAACGCTGCAATATATTTCATTTACGTTATCCCCTCGCTTGAGGAGCGCAAAGTCTCCATCTTCATTTCGGCCACCAGCCGGTACAGGTAATCCTTCTCGCCGTTCTCGCAGCGGGCGACCAAAGCCGAGCCGACGACCGCCCCGTCGAACCCGCTGCGCACCGCCTGGCCGACACGCTGCGGCGAGCGCAGGCCGAAGCCCGCCACCAGCAGCCCGTCCGGCAGATGCTGCCTTATCCGCTCGCACAGGACGGACAAGTCTTCCACATGCGCGAGCGGATCGCCCGTCGTGCCGGCATACGATTGCGCATAGATGACGGTGGCGCCGCGGCATACTTGCCGAATGGCCGCCTCGTCCATCTCGCTGTTGACAAAGCGGACGACATCGACGCCATACGGTCCGATCCGGTCCTGGAGCGATATCAGCTCTTCCGGCGTACAGTCGGGAAGCACAAGCGCGTCCACCATACCGCCTTCGGCCAGCTTCCGGTACAGATTCGTGTCCAGCACATCGCGCTTATAGCCCATCGCCCAGATCGGAACCGACAGCCGGCGGCGGGCGGCGGTCCAGTAAGCCATGAAGCTATCTTCCGTCCCGATGCCGCCGGCCAGCGCCCGCTCGTGCCCGCGCTTGATTACGGCGCCGTCCAGCTTCGGCGAACGGCTCGGAATCCCCATCTCGACGATGTCGATGCCGGCCTCCACGCTCTCGTCGACGATCGCCAGCGATTCCGCCGGCGAAGGATCTCCGGCCACGAGATAGCCGATCAAGAGCGCTTCTCCCCGGCTCTTCGCAGTCTCCCACGCTTCCTTGTTGTTCCGGCTCAACAATGCCGCCGTCATGCGCGATCCCGACCCAGCTTCTGAATCAGAACGGCGGCGATGACGATGCAGCCGGTAATGACATCCTGCATGAACGTCGGCACATTGAGAATCGTCATGCCGTTCGCCAGAATGCCGATAATGGCTGCGCCGACGAACGTCCCCCATACGTTCGGCACGCCTTCCTTGAAGGACGTCATGCCGAGGAAAGCCGCGGCGTAAGCGGACAGGAACAGCCCGTCGCCGCCGTTCGGATGGGCCGATCCGAGACGGGACGCCATCAGAATGCCCGTCAATGTCGCCAGCATGCTGCATAAGGCGAAGGCCGCGTTCTTATTGAGAGCGACGCGAACGCCCGCGACGCGGGACGCCGATTCATTGCCCCCGATCGCATACAGCTTCCTTCCGAAAGCGGTATGCGACATGATGTACCAGAACAAAACCGTCATGAGCAGCATAATGATCGAGAGCAGCGGCACGTTGCCCCATTCGGTCTGGCCGAGGTATCGGAACGAATCCGGAATATTTTCGAACACGGTCGCCCCTCCGGTAATCCGGAAGTTGATTCCGCCGATAATCGTCCCCATCGCCAGCGTCGTAATGAAAGAAAGGACGCGAAACCTCGTCACGATCCATCCGTTCGCATAACCGATCGCCAGCGCAACGAGCATCGGCAGCAGAATCACAACAGCCAGCGGATATCCGGCAACGGCGAGCTTGGCGGCGAAGACGCCGCCGAGGCTGGCCATGGCGCCGACAGACAGGTCGAATTCCCCGACCGCCATCACCAAAGTGGCCCCCAAGGCGATAATGACGAGAAACGAGATTTGACGGCTGATATTGATGGCATTATCAATGGTAGCGAACGAGTCCGGGCTTAAAATCGAAAAAGCCAGAACGATCAGCACGCCGGCGATCAACGTGCCGTAAGAGCGGATCAGCCGGATATAAGATATATTTTTTCGAGCTTCAACCATGTTGGTGTCCACGTTCCTTTCCCTGACTGAAACAATACGCCAGCACCTGCTCCGGCGTGACGGACCGGTTGGCCAGTTCGGCTGCGATCCGGCCTTCGTGCAGCACGTAGAGCCGGTCGCTGATATCGAGCACTTCCTGCAAATCCGACGACACGAAGAGCACGGCGCAGCCTTGGTCCGCCTGATGCTTCAACAGCCGGTGAATTTCGTCGCGGGTCATAATGTCGACGGCCTGCGTCGGCTCGTCGCACAAGAACAATACCGGCGAGGACATCAGCGCCTTGGCGAATACGACCTTCTGCTGATTGCCGCCGCTAAGCTGTCCGACGGCCTGCTCAGTGCCGGACGCCTTCACGTTCATGTCCTCCATCCAGCGCTTCGTCTCGGCCTTCTCCGGCTTCTTCCGGATCTTCCAGCCGCTCGAAAATTTGCGCAGCACCGGCAGCGTCATATTTTCCCGGATCGACATTCCCATAATCAACCCGTCCCGTTTCCGCTCCTCCGGGATGAGGACGACCCCTTGGTCAAGCGACTGGCGCGGATCGGCTTCCTTCTTCCGCAGTCCGCGAATGACGATTTCGCCGCCGGATATGCGCCGCAAGCCGTATATCGCCTCCAGCAGCTCCGTCCTTCCGGCGCCGGCAAGCCCGAATATGCCGACGATTTCGCCCTGCCGGACCTGCAGGCTGACGCGATCGACCTTGCCGTCCTCCGTCGACAATTCCTTCACTTGCAGAACAGGCTCGCCGGGCGGAACGGTTCTTTCTTCCCGGTTCGTTTTTTTGTATTCGCTATTGTTCATCAGCGAGATGAGACGGTCTTTATCCGTTTCGTTCCGGTTGACCGTCGCCACGCGCTCGCCGTTGCGGAAGACGGTAATCCGGTCCGACAGCCGGAATATTTCGTCCATCCGGTGCGAGACGTACAGAATCGCCGTCCCTTGTTCCGTCAGCTTGCGGATGAGCGCAAACAGCTGTTCCGTTTCCTGGTCCGTCAGCGACGCGGTCGGCTCGTCGAGAATGAGCAGCTTGCACTCCAGCATCATGGCCCGCAAAATTTCCAGCATCGTCTTCTCGGGCGGCGACATGCGGTCCGCCGTCTTGTTCATATCGAGCCTGACGCCGTATTCTTCCATAAGCCGCGCGGCCCGCTGCCGCATCTGTTTCCAGTGAACGCCGATACCGGTTTTGCCTTTCGGATAAGGCAAGCCGAGATACAAATTTTCGTACCCGGTAAAGGACGGAATCAGGTGCCGGTCCTGATGGACGACGTTGATGCCGATACGTCTCGCGTCGCTCGGATCGGCGATGACAACGGGACTTCCCTGCCAGATGATGTCGCCGCCGTCCGGAGCGTAAACACCCGTTACGATTTTGATGAACGTCGACTTGCCGGCCCCGTTCTCTCCTACCAGCGCGTGGATTTCGCCGGGGACGATTTCAAAATCGATCCGGGACAACGCGTAATGCTGGCCGAATTTTTTGTTCAGGCCGGCGACTTTCAGAAGCGACAAGGCGAACCCTCCTTCTATGCAACCGTTTATTCCTTCGTAATCAGGCTGGCGGGCGCATACAGCTCCGTTCCTTCCACCGGCTTGCCCTGGAATACGAGATCGATCTGTTTGATGACGATTTCGGTCATGCCGACGAAATTTTGTTTGACCGTCGCGACGAGCGGCGAGCCTTTCCGAATCATCTCCACCGCCTGACTGTTGCCGTCAATGCCCGTTACGATAATATCTTTCCGTCCGGCTGCCTCGATCGCCTGCGCCGCGCCGATCGCCGCCTCGTCCCAGCCTGCCCATACCGCCGTAATCGCGCCTTCTTCCTTGTTGGACAGCAGCAGGCTTTCCATCTGCTTGCGTGAGTTCTCGATCGGTCCGGGCACTTCGACCTGCTGCTCCGTCACTTTGGCAATTCCTTTGTTGGCCGCCAGCAGTTCGTCCAGCTGCACCGTCCGGGCGAGCACCCCGGGATGCGGACGGTGAGTGAGCACGACGAGGTTGCCTTTGCCGCCCATCTGCTCGAACAAATAATTGCTGATCATTTTCGACATTTCTTTATTGTCGCTCGTCGCATTCATGGTCATGCCGTCAATGTAGCCGGAATCGGCGCCGAAGACCGGAATGTTCTTCTCTTTCGCTTTCTGAATCTGGCTTTTCAGCTGGTTCGGGTCCGTGCTGACGATCACGATGGCGTCCGTCTTGGACGAGATCGCATCCTCCATCCGGCTGGCCAGTTGCCCGACGTCTCCTTTCGTGTCGATCACATTCGCTTTCCAGCCTTTGTCCGCGGACAGCTTCTTGAGCGATTCGACCATTTCATTCGTCGTAACCGAGGAGAGGTACGGAGTCAGAATGGAAATCGTCTTGCCGCCCGATGCGCCGCCTCCTTCGCCGTTCCCTTCTTTTGACGAGCCGCAAGCGGCCAGTCCCACCGTCAATAAAAGCGCTGCCATAACCAGAATCGCCTTCTTCATCTTCTGTGAACCTCCCTTTATATATCTCCCTCTATTATCGGTCGCAGCCCGGCCCCGCTTTACGGGACAGGATGCGAACGATGCCACTCCAGCACCTTTTTCGCGGTTTCCATATCCGTCACCAGCACATTCATGCAGCGCGCTCTGAGCGCCGCGCCGATCGCTTCAATCTTGTCGCTGCCGCTAGCGATGGCCACGACGTTCGGAATGCGCCGGATATCGTCGATGTCGAGGCCGATCATTCTCGATTCCGCTTCATAGGTGACCCTCTCCCCTGCGATGTTCAGGAACGAGGTGCAAATATTGGACACTGCGCCGGACGCCCGCGCTTCGCCGATTTCGCCGCGGCTGAAGTATCCCGCCTGCACGATAGCCGATTTCTCCGATACTTGTCCGATCCCGACAAGCGCAACCGTCGCTTTTCTGGCCGTATCCAGTACATCGGATATCTCCTTCTCGTTCAGGAAGTGGCTTCTGGCCTCGCTGGAAGCGACAACCGCAGGCGCATTCAGCAGCAGGTAGCGCGATTTCAGCTTCTCCGCAAAGATGCGGGTGTTGGAATTGGCATGCCACGCGGCCCCTTCGGAGCCCCAGCCGCCGATCAGCGGAACGAATTGCACGTCCTTCTTGTTGACCGGGTTGAATTCCCGCCCGACCGAGGCGATCGTCCGGCCGGCCATAATGCCGACGATATCCCGGTCCCGAATGACGTTCTCTAGCAAAGCCGCTGCCGCGCGGGCCACCTGCATATCGATCATCGGGCGATCCGCGTCCGGGACGTGCACGACGATGACGTCTTTGATGCCGAACGTTTCCGAAATCGCACGCTCATACGTCTGTTCTTCCGAGAACGGATTCCGGATATTGATCTGCACGATGCCTTCCGCTTTCGCCGCCGCCAGCATACGGCTGATTTGCGGTCTGGAGATGCCGAGACGTTGGGAAATTTCCTGTTGGTTCATGCCGTCCATGTAGTATAGTGTGCTGATTTTCACCAACAGTCTCGTTCTCTCCTGACTCGTCTCCATATCTGGTTTACTCCTCCCCTTTTTGAACATTTGTTCATGTAAGAAATACGTTTCGTATACATATTATATAACAGTGTGGAAGCGTTATCAAGAACAAATTTTCTGTCGTGAATGTTTGTTCCCAATTATTGGGTGCTGTATAGGCGCTTCTGCGGAAAATAACAAAATCATTCTAAACGAAAGGACGATCTGGTAATATTGGTGCTATTGAAATGAACCTGAATTTCGAAAGCCCA
>NZ_JBCNFP010000135.1:0-937 GCF_050481165.1 Paenibacillus cisolokensis | reverse complement strand
CTTGTACAGGAGCGTGATTCCCTCGATGACCCACTCCTCGTCCTCGACATAGCGTTTCCAGTATCGGCAGGTCTTCACTTCCTTCGCCAGACGACCGGTCCACTTCAGCTTGCCTGCGTAACCGATTCGTTTACGCTCCCACAGGCTGTAGAACTCCTCGCCGCCGAATCCCTTGTCGAATCGGGCATACTTCACCGTCCGCCCGCTCAGAAGTTCAAGCGTCTGCTCCAGGAAGGAAGTGGCATCCGTAGAGGCGTGTGTGTTGCCGGCTCGGAGCATGGCGTTCAGGCACAGGCGGGTTTGGCCTTCGAACACCAGAAGGGGATGGTAGCTCTTCCGACCCGGTTTATGCGGATTGGGGCCTTTGGCCGCGCCGGCCTGATCGCCGTATACCGTTTCCACCGTAGAATCCAGATCCAGGATCAGTTCGGAGGGCAGACAAGGCCGAATGACTTCCTGGTTGACTTTGCGCAAATCCAGCTGCAGGTTGGGACAGAACCTGCCAAGCCGCACCAGTTCCTTGTAGAGCAGGGAGTGATGGGGACACCGTCCGCCGAGAAAACGGCGGATGAGCGGATCATATTGCAACTTGCGAAAATGAAAGAGCCGCTGGCAGCCGAGCACCCAGCCGACAATGAGATACAGCAGGATGCGGTAGAGGGGAAACAACGAGTTGTTTGCCTTCGCAAACGATAGCCCCTGCAGCGCCTTGGCGAGCTTGATTTTCTCGAGGTATTCCAGAAAGATTTTGACGCCGCCGAAACTTGTGGCATGTCGCAGAGAAAATTCGGTCTTGATTTTGCTGACGGGTGTGGTAGACTTCACCTTAAAGGTGCTCCTTTCTTTGGTTGGAGTTTTTTTCGTCAAACACCATTCTACCAAAGAACAGGAGCCCTTTTTATGTTTTTAAAAGAGTTTTACTTTCGAAATTCAGGTT